>DASSFG010000179.1:0-13001 GCA_035694685.1 Pirellulales bacterium | reverse complement strand
CGCGTCAAGATCACCGACTTCGGTCTGGCCCGCGCCGCCGACGATGCCAGTTTGACCCAGAGCGGCGCCGTCACCGGTACGCCGCTCTACATGTCGCCCGAGCAAGCCGTGGGCGATTTCGTCGATCAGCGTTCCGACCTGTTCAGCCTGGGCAGCGTGCTGTATGTGATGTGCAGCGGCCGCCCGCCGTTCCGCGCGGCGACCAGCCTGGCGGTGCTCAAGCGCGTGGTCGAAGATCAGCCGCGCTCGATTCGCGAGATTATTCCTGAAGTGCCGCCCTGGCTGGTGGCCATCATCGGCAAGCTGCACGCCAAGCAACCGGCCGACCGATTCGCTTCGGCACACGAGGCTGCCGACCTGCTCGCGCGCTGCCTGTCGGAGCTTGAAAGGCACGGCCAGGTGGAGCTTTTGCCCGGCATTCCGCCGTTGCCTACAGATTTGAGCACGGCCGAAGACGAGGGCAGCGAAAAAGATACGGCGACGGTCCGCATTCCAAGGGCGCGCGGCAGGCGCCGCAGGCTGGTCGCCGCGGCCGTCATCGGCCTGCTGCTTGCCGGCCTGGGCCTGACCGAGGCGACGGGCGTGACCGACGTCCGCGGTACGGTCATCAGGCTCTTTTCGCCTGACGGCACGTTGGTGGTCGAAGTCGACGATCCGGCGGTGAACGTCAGCATCGACGGCGAGGAGATCATCATCACGGGCACAGGCGCCAAAGAGATTCGCCTCAAGCCGGGCCAATACAAGGTGCTCGCCAGCAAGGCCGGCAAGCTCGTTAGTCAGGAGCTGGTGACCGTCACCAGAAACGGCCGGCAGGTGGTGCGGGTCAGCAAAGAAGCGCAGCTTGATGGCGGTGTGGCCGAAGTGCGTCCGATGGTCGACGCGATCCGTTCGTCTGTCGCCGCATTATTGAAGGCGGGTGCGACGATTTGGGTGAATCATGACGACCAGCGACGCCAGTTGACGTCGCCGGCTGATTTGAGAGACGCCGACCGGGTTTCCCTGATTCGCCTGTCCGGAGAAGGCGATCACGGACCTCTTGATGATCCCGCCGCGATGGTCGCATTGCGCGGCTTCCCATTGAGCGGTTGGTCCAATCAAAATCATGGACTTTATCTCATTGGCCCAACGAGCGAGGCGCAACTACGTGAGATTATCGAGCTGCCGGCGATTCGGCCGATCACGGAACTTTCCATGGAGAGCCAGCACTTGCCAGACGCTGCTCTGGAAGTCGTAGGTAGTATGCCGAACCTGCACCAGCTCTCGCTGCATAACGCCTTCGAGCTCAGCGACGACGGCCTGAAGTCGATTGCGCAAGATCGCGAGTTACACGTCTTGCGGCTAAATGGGAGTAACAAGGTCACCTCCGCGGGCCTGGCCGCCCTCAAAAGGCAATTTCGTCTTTACGCCCTCGAATTGGTGCATGGCAATGGCATCGACGATGAAGCCGTTGAGAACCTCGTAGCGATTCCGTCACTCCACAGACTCAAGGTCACGAAGACCCGCATGACCGAAAGTGGAGTGCGGCGGCTGGCGGCCGCACTGCCGCAATGCCGCATTGAATGGGACGGCGGAGTGATTGAGCCGCGGCCGGTCATCGACGCCCTCCGCCCGGCGGTTGCAGCATTGCTCGATGCGGGAGCGACGGTCTGGGTCAATCAAGGCGACCAGCGACGGGAACTCGCGTCAGCGGCCGATTTGAGAGAAGCCGACCGCGTTTCCCTGATTCAGGTCAACGGAAAGAGCGACAAGGGGCCGCTCGACAATCCCGCTGTCATCGTTGCCTTGGGCAGGTTCCCGCCGTGGGGTTGGACAAATGGGATGTACTTTGGGCTCAACCTGATCGGCCCCATGAAAGCAGACCAGTTGCGCGAGGTTATCGAGCTGCCGGGGATCCGCCCAATCACGACGCTTGGGCTCTTTAGCCAGCACTTACCCGATGCCGCCTTGGCGCTGCTTGGCGACCTGCCTAACTTGCGCAGCATCGAGTTGATCAATGCCTACGAGCTTACGGACGTCGGTCTGAAGGCCGTTGGAAACGTTCCCGGCCTCGACCTGTTGTATTTGAACGGCTGCGAGAAGATCACCTCCGCGGGCCTGGCCGCCCTTCAGGGTCGCGTTCGCCTGCGCGTACTCGAGTTGGCTGGCGACGCCGGTATCGACGACCGAGCCGTCGAGCACCTGGCGAGACTTCCGTCAATCGAGCAACTCAGAGTTGCTAACACGAACATGACCGAAGCGGGAGTGAAGCGGCTTGCGGCCGCCCTGCCACAGTGCCGAATCGCCTGGGATGGCGGAGTGATCGATCCGCGGCCGCTCGGCGAGGCACTGCCACGGGTTGTGGCTGCATTACTCAAGGCTGGCGCCCGTATTGCTACTTCCGACGCTGGCAGACGCCGCAACGTTCATTCGGTCGACGACCTGAAAGAGAATGACCGCATTTGGGAAATTAACATTCCCGCGTCTGACGGAAAGACCTTGCTCGCTAATCCGAACTGTGTGAATGCGTTAAACGCATTTCCGCTGGAGGGCTGGGACAAGACGCGGGCCGGGCTGGTTTTACGCGGGCCGCTCACATCGGATCAACTGGCGAGCGTCCTGGAACTGCCTTCGATGCAAGCCGTACTCGCACTCGGGCTTTACGATCGCCTGCCGCCCCGCGCTTTCTGGTATATCTCACGGCTGCCCAAGCTTAAACACCTGCTACTTGCGAATAATCCGGATGTCAGCGAGTCCGACTTTAAGCAGATCGCTGCTTTGCACGGACTTACCTGGCTCGATTTGGACCGCTCAACGATTGACCCGGCCGGCATCGCCGCGCTTCGCACACTGTCCTTAATCCTCTTGCACACCACCGATTGCGCAGGGGTTGATGACGCAGCGATCGAGGATCTAGCGGCCATGTCGACGCTCAAGTCCGTTGTCCTGAAGAGAACGAAGGTGACGGAGGCCGGCATCGAAATGCTCGCGGCCGCGCTGCCGCAGTGCCGCATTGAATGGGACGGCGGAGTCATTGAGCCGAAGGATCCGGATCGCGTCGCCGCGGATTACTTGGTCCGTAACTTCTTCGCGCTGCGGCTGCGACTCGAATCAGGGCAGGAACTGGATATCCCGCCTGGAGGAGCTCTACCTGCCGAGCGGTTCGCGATTGTCAGTATCGCCTACGCTATCAACAGCCCCAACGCGCCGCGTGAATTCTTCTCCGACACCCTGTTGCCGCTCGTGAGCAGGCTCGAGTCGCTCTGCGTGCTAGCCGACAGCTACGGCAATCTGCGGTGCTCGGCCGACGACGTTGCGAAGCTGGCGGACAGTCCGGTTAAGGACACGCTCACCGACTTCGGCTTCCGCTTCGATCTGACACCGGCGGGAATCGATCAGCTTGCGCGCTTCCCGAAGCTGGAGGGGCTGTATGCTGATGCGGAAAAGGCCGACGATGACACGCTGGTCCACTTGCACGAGCAGTTCGGTTCGAGGCTCAAGCAACTTTGGCTTCGCGGCGCGGGGCAATCGGGCAAGGTGAGCGAGAAGGGCTGGGCCGCCGTGTGCGGAAGTCAGGAACGGCTTCAACTCAGCTATTGTCGGTTTACGGCGGAGGCGGCGAGGCAGGTCGCAAAGATGCCCCGCTTGAAAGGCCTCAAACTCGATTTCGCAGAGATCGACGCTGAGGCGCTCAAGCAATTGCACGGCTCTCCGAATCTAGGGGGACTGAGTCTCGACTCCTCGAACTTGACCGACGACACGCTTCAGAAGACCCCTGTGATCGCCGGCGTCTCCAGTCTTGAGCTCTTCCACACGCGCGTCACCGACGCGGGGGTTGGGCGGCCTCGCGGACTGGAAAAACTTGCGGTTCATTGACCTGAGGGTAACGAAGGTCACCGAGGCCGGCATTCAGAAGCTCGCCGCGGCCTTGCCCCAGTGCCGGATTAAATGGGACGGCGGCGTGATCGACCCGAAGCCGCTACCCGAGGTGGATCGCGTCGCGGCAGAGAAGCTTGGGCCGTACGCCCATCTGACCCTCAAGCTCACGTCCGGAAAAGAAGTGACCGTCAATAAAGGCGAGCTACTCCCGGACGAACCGTTCGCCCTCGTCCGCATCACGTTTCCGGTGGGTGGTGGCACGCTCCCTTCGACGTTCGTGGAAGAGGTCTTCTTCCCGGCTGTGGCGCCCCTGGGCTCCCTTACTCACGTCATGGGCATGAACGGCTGGCCCGCGCCACTTGCGTTGAGCGAGGAACAAGTAGTGCGTCTCGTCACGCCCGACACGGCCAAGAGCCTGATCACACTGAATGCGGCGTTCGAACTGACCCCGCGGGTCATCGACGCGCTGACGCGGCTTCCGAAGCTCCGCAATCTGCACTGCCTGGCGACCGATGCCGACGACGCGGTGCTCGAGCGCCTGGCCGAGCTACCCTCGCTGGTGGACCTCGGGCTGGGGCAACTCGGGCGCGGCGGCCGGGTTAGCGAGCGCGGCCTGGCCGCCATCGCCCGGCTCCCGCTCGAATATCTCGTGTTAAACGGCAGCCCGGCCGCCGACGGTCGGTTCACGGCCCTCATACCGAGCATGTCGAAACTCACCGCAGCCCAATTCCAGCTCACCCCGCTTGGCGACGCCGAACTGGCGGACGTGGCCCGCTGCTCGAATCTCTGGAGCATTGCCCTGACGGGCACCCGCGTGACCGATGCCGGACTCAGCCATCTGGCGGAAATGCCACAGTTGAGGATCGTCGCGCTCGAACAGACGAAGGTGACGGAGGCAGGGGCGAAGCAATTGGCCGCCGCGCTGCCGCTGTGCAAAATCGCCTGGGACGGCGGCACGATCGAGCCGCGGCCGCTGATCGAAGTGCTCCGCCCGGTCGTCGCCGCGCTGCTCAAGGCCGGGGCGACCGTTCGCGTGGACGACGGAACGGAACGGGGCCGGGCGCTGAAGACGGCCGACGAACTCAAGCAGGACGATCGGATTCGGATCATCAGCGTTGGCGGGCCGGAGACCCCCTTCGACTACCCGGCCGTGCTGGCGGCACTTCAATCGTTCCCGCCGGAAGCCTGGAGCGCGCCCGAACGGGCCCACTTCGTGTTTTTCCGAGCTCCGATCACTGCCGAACAGTTTCGAGCCCTCGTCCGCCTGCCGGGATTGCGACCGATCCACGGAGTTGAGTTCTCTTCCGTCGACCTGCCCGAGTTGGAACTGTCGCATCTGAGCAACCTGCCCGAGTTGAACGCGGTGGCGATCACCGATTCACCGAAGCTCACCGGAACCGGGTTCAAAGTCCTCGCGGCGCTACCCAAGGTGAATAGCATCTATTTGAGTCATCTGGAATTTGATCCGAAGGCTTTCGCCGCGCTGAATGGAAGCTCCGTCATCAGCTTGCACCTGACGGGGTCGAGCTGCATCGATGACAGCGCGCTCGAACAGATCGCCGCGCTTCCGGCGATGAGGTACCTCGACCTGGCGCAAACGAAGGTGACGGAAGCCGGGGTAAAGAAGTTGGTTGCGGCGCTGCCGCGCTGCAACGTCCGGTGGGATGGCCCTGGCCTGACCGCAGACGAGCGCAAGTCGCTGGAGTGGCTCCTGTCGGTGGGCAGCAAGCTCACCGTATCTGTCGGTGGGAAGCAGGTGGACATCGTAGGCGGCGGCAACCTGCCCGAGGGCGCGTTTGCGGTCGTCGGTTTTGATTGCCAGGGCTCGCAGGCGGTCGACGATGAGAGCGTGGAAAACCTCCGGAACTTGCCCGTGGTCGCATCGTGGGCCAGGCTTTGGAAAACGCGGCTAACTGACGTCGGCGTGGCGAAGTTGACGGCCATCCCCGCCTTGGCCGGGATCAACGATCTGAGCCTGGGCGACTGCGCACTCACCGAGAAGGGTTTTGCGCTGCTCACCCACTTCTCCAAGCTGCGGACGCTCTACTTGGATCACACGCCGATTACGAGCGAAGCGATGGCTCACGTGGGACAGCTCTCCAGCCTCACCTGGTTGCGGTTGACCGGAACGCAAGTGGATGCCACGTCGCTCGCCTCGCTCCGCGGTATGGGCTTGAAATCGCTCTACTTGAACTCGTGTACGCGGGTTGATGACGGCGGCATGGAACACCTGGCGACGCTGGCCGAGCTGAACAACCTTTCCCTGCACGGTACGGCTGTGACTGATGCCGGCTTGGAAAAGTTGGCCACGATGATGAGCTTGCGGTCGCTCTATCTGGGAAGCACCAAGGTGAGTTCTGCCGGCGTCAAGAAACTGGCCGCCGCGCTGCCGCAGTGCCGGATCGAATGGGGCGGCGGCGTGATCGAACCCCGGCCGGTGGCCGACGCTCTCCGC
The DNA here is from genome assembly GCA_035694685.1 of Pirellulales bacterium. Classification (GTDB taxonomy): domain Bacteria; phylum Planctomycetota; class Planctomycetia; order Pirellulales; family JAICIG01; genus DASSFG01. The sequence goes on along the minus strand of DASSFG010000179.1, from coordinate 6,691 downwards.
GCGTCTGTGGCAGTATTCTTGAAGTCGGGGGCGGGGGTTGCCATTTTAGAAGGCGACAAACCTCGCAACATTACGTCGGTTGACGAGCTACGAGACCACGACCGCGTTTGCACGATCGCCATTCGTGCTCCCGGTGGAAGGAACTTGCTGGCCGATCCAGCGTTCGTGGCTGCCTTGAAAGCGTTCCCGGCGGACCGTTGGTCCGGCAGGCATTCCACACTCTATTTTAACGGTGAGCTTACCGCCCAGCAAATCTACGACACGCTTCAAATACCTTACCTGCAAGAAGTCAGGACGCTCGGAATTGCCGACGGCCTGCCGGATGGTGCTCTGAAGTACGTGGCTCAACTTCCGAAGTTGACCTCTTTGGGCCTTTATCGCAACCCGAACGTGAGTGAGGCCGTCTTCAAACAGATTGCGGCCCTGCCGGGGCTGATCCGGCTCGATCTGGACCACTCGACGATCGACCCGGCCGGCCTGGCCGCGCTGGCAGGAGCGCGCTTGCAGAGCTTGCACATCGTGGAGACTGCAAGTGTTGACGACGCCGCGATCGAGCATCTGGCAGCCATGACCACGCTCAGGTTCGTTGTCCTCAAGGGAACGAAGCTAACCGAGCCGGGCGTCAAGAAGCTCGCGGCCGCACTACCGGAATGCCGAATCGAATGGGACGGGGGGGTGATCGAACCTCTATCGCGCGCGGAAGCCGGCGGCACTGACTGAATGGATCAGTGGATTCGTTGGTTGTATTGGTTCACCGTCGACTGGATTTCGGCGCGTCAACCGGGGATGCTCATCCTTCGAAGAGATTTCGTGGCATCCATACATCAGTACACTTTCACATTACACGGCGAGCGCCTCGAACAGCCGGTCGATGTCCTCTGCGTTATTGTACGCGTGCGGGCTGACGCGCAGACGCCCGCTGCGGCAACTGAGCACAACCTGTCGCTCGCGGCACTGACGGCGGACTTCGGCCAGGTTGCGGCCGGGTATCTCGAAAGACACAATGCCGCTGGCCTGTTGCGGCTCGCGGCAGGTGGTGCTCACGGCGCCCACGCTCGGCAGACGATCGCAAATCGCATCGGTCAGGTCGAGCACACGCCGGGAAATCTTTCCCGGCGGATAATCTGCCAGCATTTCCAAGCTTGCGCCCAACGCCAGTAAGCCGGGCATGTTGTACGTGCCGCCTTCATAACGACCCGCCGAAGGTTTCAGGCAAAGCTCGATTTTGCTGAAATCGTGGGAGTGAACGACGCTGTTCCATCCGAGACCAATCGGTCGCAAGCGATCGAGGTGCTCGCGCCGCGTGAAGAACAGCCCGGCCCCTTCCGGACCAAGCAGCCATTTGTGGCCGTCGGCCGCCAGAAAATCGACCGGCGTTTGCTGCACGTCGAGCGGAAAAACTCCCAAGCCTTGAATGGCGTCGACAAACAGCAGTGCGCCTCGCTCGTGAGCCATCTCCGCCAGTTTGGCCAGGTCATGCCGCCAACCGCTGGCATACCCAACCCAGCTTACGGTGATAATCCGTGTGCGATCGTCGCAAGCCTTTGCCAGGTCGTCCAGCTTGGGGCGGTCGCCGCCATGCACGCGGCGGACTTCCACGCCACGATCTGCCAGGTTCAACCAGGCATAGACGTTGGAAGGAAACTCGTCGTCGAACATGACCACGTTGTCGCCCGACTGCCATGGAAATCCTTCCGCCACCAGGTTGATGCCCTCGGTGGTATTGTGCGTCAAGGCGATTTCTGCGACGTCGGCGTGCACCAGGTCGGCGGCGCGGCGACGGAGGTGCTCCAGTTCGGCCGCCCATTGCGGCCAGTTGACCGCCCCGTTCTCTGCAACCTCGGTGGCCCAGTTGACCAATGCCGACTTCGCCGGCAGCGACAAGGGCGCCACGGCTGCATGGTCGAAGTACGACCATTGCTCGGCGCAGGGCATCAGCCGGCGGAATTGGTCCCACAGGCCCTCCTCGTCGGGTTCACTCACTTGGCCTCCGTAACGCGAGCATACATTTCCGGCCGGCGGTCGGCGAAACGATCGATTTCGTGCTTGCCGGGCACACGCACGATGTGCTTCTGCCGGGCAAAATCCGCGTCAATCTCGGCATACAAAATGGTCTCGTCGGTGTGTCGCGCCTCGGCGAGCACGTGGCCGCGTGGATCGCAGATTTTGCTTTGCCCAATAAAGCGGAAGCCGCGCTCCTCGCCGACGCGATTGACGGCGACGTAATAGACGTTGTTTTCCAAGGCCCGGGCATTGATCAGGTAATCGGCAGTACATTCGGCGCCGGGAGGCCAATTGGTGGGCAAGGCAATCACGTCGGCCCCTTCCAGGGCCAGTACTCTCGCTGCTTCAGGGAACGCCGCATCATAGCAGATGCTCATACCCACTCGCACGCCGTTGGCCGATTGCACGGCAAACGGCCGGTCGCCCGGCGTGGTAAAGCGATCGACGCCGAGATATGGCAGATGCACCTTGCGATAGAGGCCGACGACTCCCCGCGGACCGATGAGCGCCGCGGCATTGAACAGTCGTTCGCCATCGGCTTCCAGCAGCCCGACCACCGCATACATGCTGCATTCGCGGCACAATTCGGCCAGGCGCAAGGTGCTCGGGCCCGGCACCGGCTCGGCGTGCGCGCATGCCTCCTCGAAGCGATCGAAACAATAACCGGGCACGGCGCACTCGGGGAAAATTGCGAGTTGCGCGCCTGCACTCGCCGCTTCGCGCAGCCGCTGGCCGATGCGCGCCAGATTGGCCTCGCGATCGCCAAACACCACGTCCATCTGCACGCCGGCGATCTTCATTATTCTCCTTGTCTCCTTGTTCCCTTGTCCGCTTGTCTCCTTGTCAGCCACCCAGCGCGGCCGGTGGCTGGGGCAAAGCTGGCCGCGTTCGACCCAGCACTCGTCAAACGCGTTGCCGGCCAGCGATGCCCCGGTGGCCGCCTTTCCGGGGCATCGCCGCGGCAACGCCTTTCGCGAAAATCACGTCCGCGTCGCGGCTCTGCCCCAGCCACCGTTGGCGCTCGAGCCGCTCGATGTCCGCTAATCGCGCACGGCTATTAGTAGCGCTTCAGCCGCGCACCTTCTTCTCTGCTTCGCGTGAAATCGCCACGCACTCACGCAAGTCGGGCAGGGGATTGTCAGCGTGCTCTTCGTACTCGATCGAAAGCGCACCGTCGGCGGGGAATTCGACCTTCTTCAGCGCCTTGAACACCTCGACGACGTCGAGCTGCCCTTTGCCGAGGATCACACCTTGGGCGTTGCCTTTTGGTTGATCGAAGTCCTTCAAGTGAATGCCATACAGGCGGCCCTGGAGCCGGCGGATGGCCTCGACCGGATCTTCGCCCGAGCGAATGTAATGGCCCAGATCGGCGCAAGCGCCGATCAGCTTATGGCGCCCTTGAATGGCCTTCAGCACGTCGTCGACTTTGTCGTAACGGGCGCCGGGGCCGTGGTTGTGAATGGCAATGCGGATGTCGTATTCTTCGACGAGCTTATCGAGGCTATCGAAAGCTTCGGGCGTGGGATCGGCCGAGATGTTGCGGATGCCCGCCTTTTTGGCAAACTCGAACACGCGGCGGTTGGCCTCGTGGTCTTTGCCGAAACCATTCACCCCGTGGGCCATGGCTTTGATTTCCATCTTCGCCAGCTTGGCGTTCATCTGGTCGATCTGTTCCTGATTGCTGTCGAGCGGAAAATGGCCCCCGGTAAACTCGACGGCGTGCAGCCCCAGTGCCTGAATCTCACTCAGGGCCTTGTCGACCGGGAAGTTACGCAGCGAATAGCTCTGGATTCCCAACACGAAGTCGCTCTGAGCGGCAGCGCGAATCGGGCGCGGCCAGCCGATGGCACAGGTGGCCGCGCCGGCCGCGGCGGTAGTGAGCAAGCGTCGTCGTGAAATGCGTGTCATGGCAGCCTCCAGTGGTCAGGGTCGAAACGAACCCCAATTATGATTCCCACGGTCGCCGCGTCTAGTAGCCCAATTCACGCAGCTTCGCCAGCCCAACCGCCGTAGTTTCGCCGCTCGATCTTGGCCAATTTCGATCGAACGGGTATCTTCACCGCGACCAACATTTCCTTAAGTTGTCCGCTCGATCCTCCGATAACTGACCCGGCTATTCCACCGGCCGCGGGCAGGCACACGGACACGTCATCACATCAGCGGCGATGCATGCAAGCATATATTCTGGAAACCGGGCGGCGAATCAGCCCCTTCGATGAGCCGGTCGGCGATATGCCGGTCCACAATCGTCGGCTGAGGGACCACCAGACGGACATTTTGCAAAGTCTGGGCTGCCAGGTACAAGTCATCGAAGATCTGCGGCAAGCTCGCCAACTTCCCTGTTTGTTGGTTTACGACAACGTTTATTTTACCTATCATGCCGCCGCCAGGTTCATCGCGTTGGCCCGCCAGCGTCAGCGAGGAAGCAGCGCCACGCAGAATGGCACGCTGGCGGGAGGCAACTTCGCTGCGGCCTTGGCGGTATCGCAGCTTACAGAGCGTTTCGTGCCCAGCTTTCAAGGCCGCACGGCGCCAGCGGCCGACGGCACGAATTGCCACGCCTATGATCTCTATTATCTCTCGAACTGGGATGCCGAAGTGCCGCCCGGTGACCAGGCGGAGCTGATTCCAATTCCGCACTATATCACCGTCCGGCGGTGGCGCGTGAACCGATATTTCGATGCTTCCGGCAGCTATGCACTGCCGCTGTCCAGCGTGGCGTTATGCCCGGTGCAACATTGGTCGTCGTTGCTAGCGGCCAACATTCTGGGCATGCCGAGCTATTTCATCCGTTCGGCGGTGGAAGCGAAGTTTCGCATGGCCACCTTGCCGCTGAGCATGCTCTGGCGGGCGGCCAGTCTCTGGCCCTATCGTTTGCGGGCGAAACTTTACCTGGCCGGCCCCGGCTGCAAGGTGCATCCGACGGCCCACGTCGAATGGGCCATTTTGGGGCGCAACGTGCGGATTGGCCCGAATGCGGTCGTGCGAGGAGCGGTGTTGGGCGACCGCGTTGAACTGGGGCCGGGCGCGCTGGTTGAAATGTCGACGCTGGCGGAAAAAGCCTCGGTGAACGCCGGCGCGACGGTCCGCTCGTGCGTGGTTGCCAACGAAGGCCACATGGGCGCCTACTTCACGCAACTCTCCGTGTTAGGCAAGGGCGCGGTGCTTTGTCCGGCGAGCGGCATTTTTGATTTCAATCTGCGCAGCAACGTGATGGTCAACTTCGACGGTCGCACGGTGAGCTGCGGCTCGCGTTTGCTGGGCGGGTGTCTTGGACACGGCGCTTTCCTCGGGGCCGACGTGCCCTTGGCAAGCGGCCAAGAACTGCCCAACGGGTGCATGCTAGTCAAGAGCCCGCAGTACGTCGCCAGCGACGTCAACCAGAACCTGCCGGCAGGCGTGGTGCGCGTCGATCGCGGTCGGCCACGCAACCGTCCGGGCGGCCCGACCTTGCGAATTCAACCGGGCTAAATAGCCGTGCGCGTTTACTGGACAGTTTCCGCTGGGAGGATGGCCTTCCTAGGCCGTCACCATCGACGGTGACGGGCTAGGAAGCCCATCCTCCTCGAAACGGGCGCCCGGTAATCGAGCACGGCTATTTAGTCCGCCGGTACGATTCGATAACCTTTGCCCTTACGCTCGAAAGTCAGCCCGGCCGGTTTAAGCGCGGCTTCGAGCAATTCTTCCAACGTCGCCCGTTCGACGCTGAACGACACCCGGCGGTCGACGCTCAGCTTGGCTTTTTTCAGCGCCGCTTCGTCGACGACGATATCGATCGCCGCTTCGCGAAGTTTGTCGAGTACCGCCGACAAAGGCTGGTCGGGCACGGTCAGCGTATAGACGGCGACTCCGCCCTTGGCAGCGCGAGAAGGCGCCGGCCGGGCCGGGTGCAACAACTCGTGGTCTTCCAGTCGCGCACGCACGATCACTTGGTCGCCGCGAACGTCGATTTGAGCATGAGGCGCTTGCCGTCGCCAGCGAGCGGCCAGTTCCGACGCCTGCCTGACTGCCGGATAGCTCCTCTCAATCACTACCGGAGCGACGATCGGAATCAGTCGTAGCCTGGAATCATCGCTGAATTGAAACGTCAAGTCGAACTCGTTGGCAACAAGAGTAAGGCGATCAGTCCAGCTCAACGGCGGCAGATCGGCCGCCGGCCAAAGGTCGTGCGGCATCAGATCGAGGTTTTCCACCGTGAGTCCCACCTCCGCCGCTAGTCCGCTGACGAGCTCGCGCGGTTCGGCGAGATCGTCCCATTTCCAGGCCGATTCGCGCTCGAACCGCGTGCGACTCGGTTTGGGCAGCGCCCGCACGTCGGCGGCACGCAATGCGGCCAACGTACGCAATCGCTCAGCGGCGTCGCGGGGACCGACGTACGCCAGCGGCCCGAACCAGGTTGCGGCGCCGTCGACCTTTTCGGCGATCTGCGCCGGCAACTCGGCAAGCTTGACTCCCTTGGCAACGAAGTCGACAGGCCGCTCGGGGTCGATTCGCCGGTCTAGCAAAATGGCCACCCGCTCGGCCTTGGCCAGACTGGCCAGCCCCTGTCGAACGCCGACCCCCGTCCAGTTCAAGGTAACGGGCTGCTCTTTCTGGCGCTCCAACTCAACGCCCGTCAGCCAGCCGGACGGATCCTGCGCAGCGGCGCATACAGGCGCGGCGGTTACAAGAAAGATCAGCGGCAATC
>DASSFG010000178.1:0-3979 GCA_035694685.1 Pirellulales bacterium | reverse complement strand
GGAGGCGCGTTCTAGCCTGTCAGTCAGCGCTCCACCGGGGCGAGCCCGGCGGGGGCGGAGCGGAACAAAACCGACATAATCCCGCGCCTTTGGCCTGGAAGTCGGCTATTTTCGCGCACGCCAGTCCCACCGTACTCGATGCGTAATCCCCGCTGACTCTCCCTACTTCATCGTGGACGAGTGAGGGTGCTTGGCCATTTCGAGTTCGGGCCGTTGGGAAGAACGATCGGTCTCCTCGATGAAGCTGCTCGCCAGGCGGTTGGTGAAGTCGGCGGAGCGCGATTGGCGCAAATGCCACATGTCGGGGAAGTCGTCGTCGACCGCGTGGAAATCGGTGGTCAGAATTGCAATGCCACGATCCGCGGCCCAAGCGGCAAACTCAGCCCGCCTCGCCTGCCAGTCGGCCGTTGCGTGTCCGCCCGACATGGCGGAGTGCAAGGGCATTTCATAGAACACCACCTTGCCTCCGGCTTGCTGGATCATCGCCACCAGGTCGTCGATCACTCGATCGTCCGCTTGCTCCACCGGCTCAATAGGCGCCGGGCGGTTGGCCGCCTGCACGGCCAGCCGACGGGCGCTTTGAATGCCGGCCTGATCGGCGCGAATGCCTACCGCCGTCGTCAGGTCGCTGGCGCGGCCGGCATCGGCGGCACGAGGCAAGAAGCCTTCACAGCAGGCCAACACCGCGCATTCGCACTGTTGGCGCAGAAAGTGCCCGATGGCGCCGCGCCGAGTCAAGAGCTCGCAACGGCGCGTGGCCAGTCCAAACGTCATGCTGAGCTTGTCTTCGAGGTTCATGCGAGTGGACCAGAGCCGTGGCAGGTCTTTGCGTCGCAGCTCCGTGACGAGCTGAAACGGATAATCCTGCTCGAACCACTGACCGCTCCAGTGCTGTCCTTCAAACGCCAATCGCCCACCGGGCAGTTCGATGATCACCACGGCGCCGCGGAACACGTCGGCATCGGCGTCGAGCAGGTTGCGAAGATAGAGATGGTTTTGCACCAGGTACGACCAGCCGTGCCCCAGGTTCAGCGCCACCGTCGGATGCTGAGTATGCTCGCTGAGCCGTTGCGAGAACTCGCCTTGATCGACCGCCGCGGCCACGCGTGAGCTGCCCAGAAAATAATAGTGAAACCGCAGTTTGACGCCGCCGAAATCAGGCCAGTTCCAGCCGATCGGCAGGGCAAAGCGTTGCTCCGCCCGGCGCACGGCGATCTCGACCGTGGCAAAGACGAGTAGGGGAATGACGATCCATTGGGCAATGCGAAACACGCGTCGCCAGCCCGAAGCCGGACCGCTTGACGACCGGTTGCCTGTACACGTCACGTTCATGGCAGTGGTTCGGTGAGTTGCCGATCAGAACTGAAAGTAGAGGAATTGCTGCGGAGGTCCGGAAGTAAATACGACCAGCGCCGCCAAAAGTCCGCTGACGGTCAGCGGGCCCAGGCCCCAGTTCCAGGCGGGACGCACCGAGGGATCGTCGGCATTCTGGATCCAGGCTTCGATCAGCCACAACAGGCCGGCAAACAGCACGAGGGGCGCCAGCATTTCGACGGCGGAGTGAGTTGGAGAAAGGTCGGTGGCCATGCGGCGCAGCAGCCCGCCGATTTGCGAAAGGCTGTTCGCGCGGAAAAAGAGCCAGCCCAGGCAGGTCAGATGAAACATGCCGATGCACGAAAGCACGGCCGTCCATGGCCGGGCCGGCTTCGCGTCGTCCGCACGTTCGCCACCCAGCAAGCGATGAACGCACAACAGCAGTCCGTGATACGCTCCCCACAACACGAAGTTCCACGCGGCCCCGTGCCACAGTCCGCCGAGCAGCATCGTGACGGCCAGGTTGCGATACGTTTTCCAAGTGCCGTGGCGGCTGCCGCCCAAGGGGATATACAAGTAGTCGCGCAGCCAGGTGGATAGGCTAATGTGCCAGCGATGCCAAAACTCCGCCGGGCTCTTCGCCAGATAGGGCAGGTTGAAATTCAGCGTCAGCTCAAAGCCCATGATCTTCGCGAGGCCACGCGCAATGTCGGTATAGCCGCTGAAATCGCAATAGATCTGGTAGGCGAAGGCATACACGGCCAGCAGGCACTCGAGGCCGCTCGCCTGGCTGTCGCCCTCGAACACCCGGCCGACGAGCGGGGCCAGGTTGTCGGCCACGACCATCTTCTTGAAGTAACCCCACAGCACCAGCCACAGGCCGGCAAGGATCTGGTCTCGCCGCACCGAGCGCGGGTGAGTTACCTGCGGGATGAGCAACGCTGCCCGGGCGATCGGCCCGGCCACCAACTGCGGAAAGAACAGCACGAACAACATGTAGTCGGGGAAGCTGCGGATGGGCTTCAGCTTGCCGCGATAGACGTCGACGTTGTAGCTCATGGCATGAAACGTATAGAACGAAATCCCCACCGGCAGGATGACGTTCAAATGGGCGCCGCTGAGCTCCATGCCCAGCAGATGGGCCGCATCGACCGCGCTATCGACAAAGAAATTGAAGTATTTAAAGAAGCCCAAAATGCCGAGGTTGGCGGCACAACTGACGAAGAGCAGTCGCCGCCGCACGCGCTCGTCATGGCTGGCCTCAATCCTCCTCGCCACGACGTAGTCGATCGACGTCGAGATCACCAGCAGCACGAGAAAACGCCAGTCCCACGCGCCGTAGAAGAGGCAACTCGCCGCGAGCAGCATCCGATTTTGCCAGCGAAACGGCAGCACGAAGTACAAGGCGAGCACGACCGCGATGAACGGCAGAAACTGCCAGGAGTTGAACAGCATCGTGTACTACCGGGATTTGGATTTTTGCCTGCTTTTGGCCGTTGCGGGAGCCGAGCTGTCGGCCAGCCAGCGAAGAACGAAGCGGGCCTGTACTTCCAAGCCGCCCGACCAATAATCGTCGAGCAGTCCGGCCAGGACGACGTCGAGTGGGGCGTCGGGCAACGTGCGCTGGCGGGCGATCAGGTCGCCGATGAACGAAGCCAGCGGCTTCGGCAAGACACTCACGGCGGCTTGCGCTTGTGCCGGGTCGAGCTTGCTCAGCCGATCGATGCCGGCGAAAACCAAAGCGACCGCGGGCGAGCGGCTCTCCAGCAACAAGGAGTAGTCGCGGCGGAAATCGGCGATGGTCAGCTTCTGCAAACCGGCAGTGGCGAAGCGATTGACGAGCGACGGCTCAATCATCCCCGCTAGTAACGCGGCCACGAGATGGCCCGCCGGGCCGGTCGTCGCGGAGTCGATGCGCAGCAGCTCGCGTTGCGCGCCACGATCGTCGTTGGCATAGTACAGTACGGCGGCACGGGCGAGACGGCAGGGCCAACTCTCGGCCGGGAAGACTTCCCGGCAGGTAAAGAGCGTCTCGGCCGCTAACGTCAGACCGTTGTCACTGCGGGGTAAGCGATCAGGCGAAAGCGGTTCGGCCGGAATGACGTAACCGTCGGCGCCAGCCGGTTCGGCATCACCTGCTCCGAAATCACTTGCTCCGAAATCCTTATCGAGATCGGGCAGCAAGTAGGCGGCGAGCAGTCCCTGCCAAACGTCGAAGCCGCGCTTGTCGCCGGCCAAGGCCACGCCTTCCCAGGCCCGCCAGAGGTGTGCCAACTCGCATACTCCGAATGCCGAAAGGCTGGTCAGCGGTCGGCGGGGGTCATGGTCGTTGCGATCGCCCTCGGCGAGGCGTCGCATGTCGGCGATCGAGCCTTCCAATCGCCGGGCCCCGGCCGACAAGGTCGCTTCCTGTTCGTTCTTGCCATCATGAACGGCTGCCTTCAAAAGCCGGCCCGTGGCCGCGTCCGATTCGAGCAAGAGAGTCTTTGTCTTGATCCGCAGCACTCCCTGCTCGACCCGGCAGGGAGTTTCGGGCAGGTGCGCCAGGATGAGGAAAGCTGCCGGGGAAAGGTCGAGGTCGACGGCCACGGGCTTCACGGGTTTTCCGGGCTCGACACGTCGAACGTCCGGATCGACCGAGACCGACAGCTTGCGCTGCTGCCGC
>DASSFG010000177.1:0-4757 GCA_035694685.1 Pirellulales bacterium | reverse complement strand
ACTCCGCATGTTCGGGCCGGAGCTTTACAAGCGGCTGGTGTGATGCGCTACCTGACCCTTGACGAGGTTGAGGAATTGCATGGCTTAATGCTGGCCAGATTCGGCGGTGCGGCCGGCGTGCGCGACGCGAACGCGCTTGATTCCGCCGTGGCCCAACCATGGATGATTTAGGTCTTCATCACTATTGTGTCCCGAGACATCATCAGTCCCCCGCTGGGCCGCCACTTCCTCGCTGCTCTTGCCCGCGATGGCGGCGATCGCTTCATCGAGCGTAGGATAGTTCGACACCGCGGCCGACAGGTTCTCGATGAAACCTTCCCTCGAAGCTCAGCGATGCGGAACTCGCTCGTATCACGGCATTGACTTCGGACATTCCCGCGCTGTGGTGCGCGTCGGGCACGACGAACGCCGATCGGAAGCAGATCATTCGTTGCCTGGTCGAGCGTGTTGTCGTGCAGGTGCGTTGCGATAGTGAACTCGTCGATGTGAATATTCACTGGGCGGGCGGCTATGAAAGCCAGCATGAGATCATGCGCCCCGTGGCGACGTACGCCCAGCTACGCGATTTTGAGCGGCTGATGGATCGTGTCGAGAAGCTACGCGAATCGGGCCGCACCGCTCCGGAGATCGCGCGGACGCTCAATGCCGAGGGGTTCTCTCCGCCGAAGCGGCGCGGCGAGTTCACAACGCCAGTTATCTACCAACTGCTCAAGCGCCGCGGATTGATTGGGAATGAACGCTCACACGACGATCTGGTCGGCCGCGCTGAGTGGTGGCTCACGGACCTCGCACGCACGCTGAAGATGAGTCACTTGAAGCTGCGCGACTGGGCGGTGCGCGGCTGGGTGCATAGTCGAAAAACACCCATCCAAGGCCGATGGATACTGTGGGCAGACAAGGACGAGGTGCGGCGCCTTCGCAAACTTCTTGCGCAAAGCCGCCGCGGAATCAATGTTTATACGAATGAGCTGAAAACGCCGAAGAAACGTCCCACCGACAAGTAATCCGACCGACCATAAAGTACCGGTGGCCTCTCCTCTGTTGGGCCATCCGCTTTCAATTGAAGTACCCCGTCACTTGTTTGCCCAACAACGATCATTCCCCTACAAAACAAGAACCAGAGAAGAGGCCACCGGTACTTCGTCGGCGAATGTTCCAATGCCGACTCACATTGCCTTCTGACGAAGGCATGACCGTTCCGACTGAACCGATTTCACCAAAAACCGAGGATCAATACCTGTCACGATTGGAGGCGTTATGAATGCACGTTGCAATACGCGCACGCCAAGCAGGTATTGTCCAACGTTGTCGGCCCGTGATGCTTTCTTGCTCGGATGTGGTCGATCTCGTGCGGCAGGACCGAGTGTTCTTGCGGGAGATGGCAGTATTCACATTCCCGCTCTGCGCGGTTCCAAACCGCCTGTCGGCTGAATTTGGGCATGTGCTAGGTGTTGGGGCCGGCTTCGCGCATCACCACTTTCGCCTTGGCGTGCAGCAAGTCGCGTGGCTTTTGAGGCCCCGATGCGCGAAATCCGAGTCTATCAGCAGATCTGGGTGCTCGAGGGCACGATCGACGTCACCATTGGCAAAGAGCGCCACCGACTGCGCGAAGGTGATTGCCTGGCGATGCAGCTCAATGGTTCGACCATGTTCCACAATCCCACGCGCAAACTGACGCGCTACGCCGTGGTCGTCGCCAGTGAGCCTAACGGGAGGCAACGTCGATGAACGTGCTTACCGCGAACTGGCCGTTGCGACGTCTGCAGGCGGTCGATGAATCGCAGATTGGCGGTCTTGCCGACATCTTAATTGACTGCGTCGAGGGCGGCGCTTCGGTGAGCTTCATGCACCCTTTGACGCGCGAGCGTGCCGTTGCCTTCTGGCGTCGTGTGGCGCAGGGAGTCGCTGCGGGCCAGCGCGCGTTGATCGTTGCCGAGGACGGGCAAGGTCTGTGCGGCACCGTGCAGTTAATTTTCGACCTGCCGGAGAACCAGCCGCACCGCGCCGACCTCGCGAAGATGCTGGTCCACCGCCGGGCACGGCGGCAAGGGCTGGGGGCTGCCTTGATGCGTGCCGCCGAGGCCACGGCGCGCGAGTGCGGCAAAACGTTGCTGGTGCTCGATGCCGTCACGGACGGCGACGCCGCACGCCTTTACGAGCGACTCGGCTGGGTGCGCGTAGGCGACATTCCCAGCTATGCCTTATGGCCGCGAGGAGGGCTCTGCAGCACGACGGTGTACTATCGCAATCTTTTCAAACCGGAGCCGTGATGTTTATTTTGCCGCTGGGGCCCGCAACCGTGGAGAAAAAGTGATGTCGAATGGTCGAACGATCCGCGCGGCGAATGCTGCCGACGCCACGACGATCTGCCGCCTCATCCGCAAACTTGCCGAATACGAGCGGCTGACGCACGAGCTGCGCTTCGATGAGCGGCAAGTCTCTGAACACCTCTTTGGCGAACATCGCTATGCCGAGGTCTTGCTGGCTGAAGACGACGGCCAGGTGGTCGGCTTCGCGCTGTTTTTCCACAACTATTCGACCTTTGTTGGCAAGCCGGGCATCTACCTCGAAGATCTCTTCGTCATGCCCGAATATCGTGGCCGTGGACATGGCAAGGCGCTGTTTCAAGCCGTGGCGCGGGCGGCGGTCGAGCGCGATTGTGGCCGGTTGGAATGGGCCGCGCTCAATTGGAACGAACCTGCAATTGAGTTCTATAAATCGTTCGCGGCCACACCGATGTCGGGCTGGGCAACGTTCCGGCTGACCGGCGAGAACTTGGTGGCAGCGGCCAAGAAAGCGTGAGTGAGCCAATGCCGAGCAAGACGCTTGAAATCAAGATTCGTCCTGCCGTCTTTCCTGACGATCACGCCGCGGTGGCGGATCTGTTCCGCGAATATGCTGCAACCTTAGGCATCGATCTTGCCTTCCAACAGTTTGACGACGAACTGGCAAATCTTCATGCGCCGCCCGGAGGCCGTTTGCTTTTGGCGTACGCGGGCGCGACGCCGGCCGGCTGTGTGGCGCTTCGGCCGTTGAATGTCCGCGATTGCGAAATGAAACGACTTTACGTTCGCCAGGCGTTCCGCGGGTCGGGCATTGGCGGGCGACTGGTCCGGGAGCTGCTTGAATCAGCTCGCGATGCGGGCTACTCGCGAATTCTTCTCGACACCCTTCCCTCAATGAAGGAAGCGATTGCGCTTTACGAGTCGTTTGGTTTTCGCGATATCGATCCGTACTGCCACAACCCTGTCCCAGGAGCGAGATTCCTGGCCATGAACCTGAAATGCGGTGCAGCGCTGCCGCCAACCGCCGAGCCCAGACCCGTACCGGTCAACTTGCGCGAAAAATTCACTCGGTTTACAGATTATTGGAGCCCGAAGATCGTCGGCGAGCTGAACGAGTCCGCTTTTGCCACCTTCGTGGTCGACAAGGCTGGGCGGATCGCTTTTGTGGGCGGTCCAATGTTCCTGGATTTGGTTCTGCCCAAGGTCGTGGCCGGCAACGCGAGCGATAAGGCGATCGGCGACGAAATGGCCAAGGTTGATGCGGAATATCGGGCCGTATGGGCGACCTTGGAGCGCGACCCTGCCGCCGGCATGCGCGCGCTCGAGGAGTTCGAGAGCAATTACCCCCCACTCGCGGATCTCCTGCCAGTGGTGGCCGTGAAACTCACTGAGTTGCCCAAACGCGGAAAGCCTCGCGAGGCGAGGTTGTACGCTGAAGCTATGGTGGCAGAGGCGGTTAAGCAGAAAGACGTCGTCCTGCTGGAATTTGTGTCGTCTTATCTCCGTAATAATAGGTCGGACAGCAAAGAGCTTTTGGCGCTGGCCGTCAAAGCAGCCGAAGAGCGCGTCCGCCTCGAAGGCGGCAGGGAGCCCCAGAGCTTGCTTGACCTCGCCGAAGTCTATCTCGTTAGCGGCGACAAGGCCAAAGCATCCGAGTCTGCGCGGAGGGCCATCGTGGTCGCCGGGAACGAGTCGCCCGCGCTCCGGCAGCACATTGAAGAAGAAGCCCGGAGGATCGAGTTTGCCCCATGACGGAGCGAGCTATTGAGACCAATGGCAGCCAAGCCACAACCTCCGCCGACGATTGAACTCGACGGAGCGCGCTTGCGCCCGCTCCGTTTGGCCGACGCTGACGCGCTCTACGCCTACCTGCGGGATCCCGTCGTTACAGAATTGACCAGCTTTCCCGTTGCATCGGTACCGATGGTCGAAGGAATGATCGAGCGGTGTCTGAGCCGTTGGGCGACGGGCGAGCTGTCCAGATGGGGGGTTACTCTCCAGCACGACGATCAGCTTGTCGGCACCTGCGGCTTTAACGATTACTCCCAGGCACACCGCTGGGCGGAACTGGCCTATGACCTGGCGCAGCCTCACTGGGGTAAGGGCCTGATGCGCCAAGCCGTGGCCGCGGTACTTCAGTGGGCTTTCCGACAGAACCAGGTCGATCGGGTGCATGCCTTCGTCAGGGTCGATAACAGGCGGTCGGAGCGCTTGCTCGAGCGCAGTGGGTTTGTGCGTGAGGGTTGCCTGAGGAGTTATCGTGTGTGTCGTGGGCAACCATACGACTTCTACGTATACGGTTTGCTGCGCTCGGACTGGGCGGCTGCCCAACAACCGGTTGGAGCGGACGAGGCGCGACGATGATTGAGGATGGATGCGCCGGCCCCACGATGATCGCGGCTGGGGCCGCCCAACCTACGGCTGAAGCTGACCGGGGCCGCCATCCTGGTTTTCCGAGCTTCAACGCCGTTG
>DASSFG010000176.1:0-5952 GCA_035694685.1 Pirellulales bacterium | reverse complement strand
GCAATCCATACACCTACGTGCCGGTGGTCAATTTCTGCAGTCTCGGCCGTGAAGCGCGCGACGATCGTTGCAGCCTGTCGCAATTGACGGCCATCTACGAGCCAGCCGACGGAGGCGACCTGGTACAAACGCAGTTTTACTCGTACCGCTCGCTGCTGACCTTTAAATTGATGAAGGAGGTGCCGCTCGGCAGCCGTCACGCGCTACGCGCTCTGAGACTGCTCATGAACGCCTTCGGCATTCTCGGCATCAACCATGCTGACTGCCCGGCGCCGAACAAGTCGTGCGCGTTGCGGCGCGGGGCTCACGACCAGCCAGATGAGTTGCAAATAGACTACGCGCCGACGCCTGCAGAAAAGTCTCGACAAGCCGCGCACGAGAGGCAGGTGCTGAAGTGCTTCAAACGACTCGGCTGCTGGCCTCTCAAGCGCGTCTCGCCGGGAGAGGGATCGAGCATCCATTATGCCGGCACTCTGCCCATCGAAGTCAAAGAGCGCGAGCTGACGTGCGACAGGGATTGCCGGCTCCGCGGCACGCGTAACGTTTACCTGGCCGACGGTTCCGTGTTTGGCTATTTGCCGGCCAAGGGTCTGACGTTGTCGATCATGGCGAATGCCGACCGAATCGGCGTCGCCGTCAGCGCTCGTTTGGCTACCACCACACGCAGGGCTGCCGCATGAAACAGTCGGACTCGTCGCCATGCGTGGCGGTCACTGGAGCGACCGGCCTCATCGGCAGGCACCTTTGCCGGCGCCTGTCCAATCAGGGCTGGCGCGTGCGCGGATTGGTGCGCGATCCCGAAAGACTCTCGCCAGGCACCGGAGTAGAGTATTTTCGTTGCGATCTTCCCGACCAGCTCGACCCTGCCGGACTCGAAGGCGCCGACGTCTTGATTCACGCGGCGTATGCTACGCGCAACCAAGAGCCTGACGACGCCCGCCGCGTGAACGAGCTAGGCAGCCAGCGTCTGTTTGAGCTGGCGCGCCGCCAGGGTGTCGGGCAAATCGTGTTTCTCTCCAGCTTTTCCTCGCGGCCCGATGCGCTCTCGTACTATGGTCGCAGCAAGTACGCCGTGGAGGGCCTGCTCGACCGCGACCGCGACCTGGCGCTGCGCGCCGGCCTCGTGCTGGCGGCCGATGGCGGCCTGTTTTGCCGCATTGTCAGAATGTTACGGCGGGCGCGGCTGGTGCCCTTGGTCGGCGGCAGTCGGATCGTACAGACGCTGCACATCGCCGACTTATGTCACGTTTGCCAGCGCGCCATCGAGGGCAAAGTCACCGGTTTATTACACGCGGCCGAGCCTCGGGGAGAAGCATTTCACGATCTGCTGCGGCTGGTGCTCCAGCACCTACGGCGACGTTGCGTTTTGCTGCCGGTTCCCTTTGCACCGGTCTGGGCAGGATTGCGACTGGCGGAGCGGCTGGGCGTGCGGCTCGGCGTCAACTCGGACAACCTACTTGGCATACAGGCGCTGCGCCCCATCCGGGTCGAGGAAGATTTGGCGCGCCTTGGGGTGGAAGTCCGGCCGTCGGCGAAGAGCGTTGCCGCGCTGATGGGCGAACTAATCTGCACGAGCCACTGAACGTTGGAGGACCGAACCGTGCTGATGGAACGATTGAGGGAGACGCTCAAGGAGCCTGCGACGCGCACGCTCGATGTCAATACGTCGGACATGACCGTGGTACATCGTCACGTGCTGTTAAACAAACGGATGTTGCGCCGCATGTTCGAGGGTTTTTATGCCGAATGCCGCCGGCTCGACGGGCGGTTGTTCAACGGCTGCGACGGCCCCCGGCTGGAGATCGGCAGCGGGTCGAGCATCATCAAAGAGTTCTGGCCGGACGTAGTCACCAGCGACATCAAACCGCTCCCCTTCGTCGACCGCGTGGTCGATGCGCAAGCGATGCCGTTCGCCGACGGCAGTTTGCGGGCGATCTATGGAATCAACGTCTTTCATCATCTGCCCAGGCCACGGTTGTTCTTTCGGGAGGCAATTCGCGTGCTCCAGCCGGGCGGCGGCGTCGTATTCATTGAGCCCTACCACGGCGTCTTTGCCAGGTGGTTGTTTCCGCGCTTACACGATAGCGAGATTTTTGATCTTACGGCGGACTCGTGGGAGAACAACCTGCAATCGGGCCCTTGTTCCGGAGCCAATCAGGCCCTGTCCGGCATCATCTTCGATCGCGACCGCGAACGGTTCCTCAGAGAGTTTCCAGAGCTCGAACTGGTGCTCGACCGGCCGCATACCCACCTCTCGTATCTCTTGAGCGGCGGCGTCAACTTCCGGCAACTTGTGCCGGGCTGGGCAGGCGGACTGGCCCCGCTTTTGGAATCGGTCCTGTCACCGCTCAATCGCTGGATCGCCTTGCAGCACACGATCGTACTCCGCAAGCGCCGGCAAGCCGGCGCAGGCCAACGAATCTTGCTTGCCGCATAACGGTAACCGGTCGCGACTGCGTTGTTCCCTGCCAGGTCAGCCCCAGGTTTTTTTAGTTTCGTTTCTATGCTCCCGTTACGACGCGCCATGCAGGGTTTGAGCCTCGCCAGAACGAAGGCCGCGCCGGTGGCAGGCCCGTTGGGGCTCGGGCTGTTTCTGGCGCTGGTGGCCGTGCTTCTACTCCAAGCGCCCGAGCTGAAGCCGCACCTGTTCGATCAATGGGACTCTTTCTGGCTTACCGCCTATGCCGTTGCCACCGGCATCATCGGTGTTCTGGCCTGTTTGGGGCGCGGCAAATTCCTGTTCACGTTGGCGGCGGCGGCCGGAACGACGATCTTGCTCGTTCCCGTGCTGAGCGGGGCGACGGGTTGGGCCGTGCCAAAGCTGCTGCTCATCACGGCGATTGCAATGGGCGCGGGCCACCGCGGCCTTAAATGGCTGAAGGCGCCAGAGAACATGCCTGCCCTCGATCATATACTGTTGTCTGCGTTGCTGGGCTATGGCGTTTTGAGCCTGATGATGTTGGCCCTCGGTTTGCTGCACCTGTGGCGCGCCTGGGTAGTCGCGATCGCGCTCTTGGTTTTCGGGGTAGCGGTGTTTCGCGATGTTATCGCCCTCGGCCGGCGGGTGCTCGACGATGGCATCCGCCCGCTCTTGTCTGCCTGGCGCGACGCCGATCTGCGTTTGCCGGCGTTGGTGCTCTCGTCGTTCGTGCTCTGCGCCTTTAGCTGCTATCTTTGCGCTGCCGCGCCCACCGTTCACTGGGACGTGTTGCACTATCATCTCGGCATTCCCACCACTTACGTCGAGCGCGGTGGAATGGTTCCACTTGACCATACCTACGCCGTACACTTAGTCCGCAATGCCGAAATGCTCTATGGGTTGGGCCTGCTCGTGGAAGGTCAGCCTCTGCCGACGTTGTTCAATTTTCTGTTTGGGCTGCTGGGGGCGGGCATGGTCGTCAGCCTCGGCACGCTCTTGGCCGAGCGCCGCGTGGGTCTGCTGGCCGGCGCGATTTTCTTCGCCATACCGCTCGTCTCATACGTGCTCGTCGAAGGGCTGATCGACGTCATCCCCACCGCCTACGTTTTGGCGGCCAGCTACGCCTTTTTTCAATGGCAGCGCGACCGCAAGATCGGCTGGACTGCGGCGTTTAGCGCCTTCGTCGGGCTGGCTGCCGGCACGAAGTTGAACGCGGCCGTTTTTGTTTCGCCGCTGTGCGCCCTGATGTTTGTCCGCAGCCTGTATCCGTTGCGGAATTGGCGGGCATATTTCACGGATGGGCTCTGGATGCTGGCGCCCGGCGCGCTGGCGCTCGCGCCTTGGCTGGCCCTCACTTGGGCCCGTACAGGCAACCCATGCTTTCCATTCTTGAACAACGTTTTTCAGAGTCCTGAATGGCACCAGAGCTCCGTGGCCGATGGAGTGGATTGGTCGAGTTTTGGAGTGGGAAAAACCTGGTGGTTTGCGCTGCGGCTTCCTTGGGATCTGGCATTCCACGGCGACCGTTTCGGGGAGTACGGCTGGTTCGCCACGGCGGGCATCGTGCTCTTTGGCCTTCCGTTTGGCTACTTTGCCGTGCCCAAACGCCAGCGGCAGTCCATGCTCATGCTGGCGGCGATTACCGCCTTCTCGCTGCTGGTCTTTTTCAAGGTGGCCCAATACGCTCGTTACATGCTGCCGCTGACCGCCTTCTGCGCCATCGTGGCGGCCATGAATTGGCAGGCCGCCTGGCGACTATTTTCGTCGTCAGGGCGGGCTCGGTGGCTGCCGCTGGCCACCTGCCTACTGTTGGGTCTGGGATGGTTGTGCTTCTCGCGGGCCGTAGAACTTTCAGACATCGGCCACTTCCACCCCGGACGGTACCCCTGGAAATTCGTGTTCGGCAAACAATCGCGCGAGGAACGTTTGGAAACGTCGTCGCTGACCGAGTACGAGTTTTTGCGATACGTCAAACAAGAGATCCCCGAGAAACCCGTCGTGTTCGTCGGCGTCGGTCTCGGCTCAGGCACCTATTGCGGCGATGCGATCGAATATTCGCGCTGGCACTCGCTGATGGGCAAACGGCTGCTCGAGGAAACATCGCAGGAGCGTTTATTGCCCATGCTCCGCGAGAAACAGGTCCGTTACCTGGCGATCAACGAGTTGTTTGTGCAGAACCAGGGTGGCCTGCAGTCCATGATGCCCGACTCTGCCGCCGTGCGTCCGCAGTTTCTCAGGCAATACTGCGAACCAATCTTCGGGCGGAACGGCGTAGTCCTGTATCGCCTGAACCTCGACGGCGTCGATCGCTCCTGGGAGGACCAGGCGCCGTCACTCGTCGAAGGTGAACTCCAAACGGCCGCCGATGGCACCTTGCCCCGCTGGGGAATTGCCGGCGGCAAGCTGCTTGCGCCGCCTACCAAGTGCCACCCCTCGCATCCCGAGGCATCCGTACTCGTACTGACACACCTCGATCGCATCTGCCAACGCTGCCCGGTCCGCGAAAATACCCTATATTCGTTGTCGGCCGATTTCTGGTCGTTGGCCGCGGGGCAGGCCTGCATGCTGCAGCTTATTTGGGTGGACGAGTCGGGCCATCCGATGAAAAACGAATCGTTCGAGCGGGAAGTCGTTACCACCCCCGACCGCTATGAATTGTCACGCACGTCCTTGGCCGGCGCGCGCTATGTCGACGTCTACGTGCGCGCCCGCTACGGAGACATCGTGTTCATGTCCCGCCCTCGCTTGATTGAGCGCCCCAGCAAACTACCTAGCTCGGCTCGGTGTCGAACGGCGGCCTCGATCGGTCGGCATTGTGGAGGCAGCCGCGAATAGCCTACCTGGCCTGTGGATAAGTTGAAAACGGGTGGCTGGGACAAAGCGCCGCCAGCCGGCGGGTCGCACGAACATGCGTGCCCCGTGGCGATGCCCCGGGCACCATGCCCGGGGCATCGCTTAGCCGCATCACTTATCGAGATGTAGGCAGTTTTCTTCTCAGAATGAGCGACCCGACACTGGCATTCCGCCCCGCCGCAATCTATCTGTTGCGACGCCCGGCGCGCTGCGGTCGCATAATAGTCACCGAGGATGACTTCTCTAGGAAGCTTGCTTCCGTTTAGCCGAGGCAGTGTCCCAGCATCGTTGAGACCGTGCGTGAGGAAGAATCCGGCACAGGTTGCGTCTAGCCGATATTGTATTCGTTCCAACTGCCATCATACTCGGCCACGTACAGGTTTCCGTCAGTACCTAGTCCAACCACTTGCATGACGAACGGACTCGTCGACACGTATTCGGACACGCTCGATGATGGAACAAATCCGCCGTAAGTCTCATACGGCCCCCAGCTACCGCCAGACTTCTGCACTTGGATGATATAACCGCTGACACCCATGCCGAACAACTCGACGCCGCCATCTGAGAGTTCCGCGATCGCAAGTTGCTGGCCGGTCGTTAGCTTATTTGAGCCAACCGAAACGACGTTACCCCCGTGCCACGTTGTGCCGTCATTCGAGTAAATCTCATCGACGTCGCCG
>DASSFG010000175.1:0-4879 GCA_035694685.1 Pirellulales bacterium | reverse complement strand
CGTGACCGATACCGGGATAAAGCGGCTAAGCGGAACTCTGACGAAAGGGTTGTGCGACCTCGAGTATCTCGACCTTTCGGGCTGTAATGTTACCGACGAAGGCGCCTTATGGTTAACTGCACATTTGCCCCCGCTTTATGTTCTAGATCTGTCCGGTACGAACGTGACCGAAGGAGGCATTGCGCGGATCCAAAAGATTTGGCCAAAATGCCATGTGCATGGGCCTTAAGCGCCTACGTAATGGGCCGAGGGTCGACGCCTTCGCGGAGTGAAGAGCTGTCGCGCTTGCAGACCCGCGTCCGGACGCAGGAACAAGAAAACGATGCCGCCGCGCACACCGACGACGCACTGGTGCAAACCGAAGACGACGCCATCGCCCAATCGGAAGCCGACGAAATGGTTGCGCTGGCCGAAGGCGACCAGGCGCAAGGCAATGCCGACGCCACGGCGACCGCGGCTTTTGAAACCGAGGGCAACTAAGGGGACAGGTCCAATTATTAGAAATTGGACCCGTCCCCTTCAGTTGCCCTCCCCTTCAGTTGCCCTAGCTGCTGACGACGCGGCGCTTGTGGCAGCCACGATAGCGACCGACGCCGCGGCGGTCAAACAGATCAGCGATGACGCGTACGCCTTCGCCGCGGACATCGTGACGAGCGACGACGCGACCATTACGCGCGTCACGGCCACCGACGGTGCCTGGAAGGCGGAAACCACGCAGGTAGCCGTCGACACCTACAACTACGACAAGCTGGTGATCGAGGCGGCGCAGTTCGACGCCGACAAAGTCTCGGACGCTACCCGCGATTACATTAACACCTTCGACGGCGCCGAGTGGACGTTCGAGCACACGAACAACGACTTGGTGCTGGGCGAATTGCTCGGGGATTATCCAAACGGCGACGCTGCGCAGCGTTCGGCGGCTTGGGATACGGAGTTAGATACCCAACTGCAAGCCCGGGTCGACTGGGTTAGCGCTGTGTCAGGCGACTATCAAGCTGAAATCTCCACAGTAAGTGACGACAAAGTCGCTTGGGTGACGCGAGTAACAAACGCGGAGGCCGGCTTTATCGCGGCAGGTGCAACAACTGCCGATACCGCGAGCGAAACCGCAACAGATGCCGCGCTATTGTTAGGCGATGCCCTCGCCAGTGAGGAGTCGGCCTTTGAGATCACCTCAGCTCAGACATCCGACAATTCGACTCACACAATTCAAGGTGACGCCGCAACACTTTCGCATGTCGAGGCAAGCGCTACCGCTGCGGACGATGTCGCTTATGCAGAAGCAGATGCGACCTATCAGGCTACGGAGTGGAACGATTATGCCGCGCAGCTTCAATCTGAAGTGGCGACCGCTCAAACTGGGCCCGAAAGCGCTTTGCTTCAATATTATGCCACTGTTGCACAAGACGAAGCTGGGCAAGTAGTTGTTAATCAATCCATTCTCGTTCACGAGGAGCAACAGATATCGGCCGAGAACGTCGTACTGGGTGACTCGCTCGAGAACAATACGGTCGAGGCGGCCGACAGCGCTGCCGACGCCACCACTACTGAGATCGAGACACTTGCGCCGGAGCGCGCCGCGGTTGTTGACCAGTCGAACAGTGATAAGGCCGAGGCGGCGAACAATTTAGCGCAGCCGTGTGGTCAAAATATTCATCCGGGGCGATGAGGCGAGAAAAACCGGGCCGGGGAGGGCGTCGGCGGGCGGAGAAATCGTCGGTACGAAACTTGCTGCGGAGCTCGCGGGAGCTGTTTCTCGCGGTCGGCGCGTACCGCGGGCGCAGAGAAAACATGGACGAAAGGGCGCGTGCCGCCTGACGGCGGCGCAGCCGCCGTCAGGCGGCACGCCGATTGTAGTAATTCAACAGCCCGCCAAGCCGCTCACGGCATTCTATCTCGCCCGTCACTCGGCCGACTTCGGGGCCTGGTTCGATGAGCTTATTCTTCAGCCCTTGATGATTTCGCTCGGCATGATAATGATCGAGCCAATGTCTTGTCGCACTTCTCAAAGAGTTCTCACCGAAGAAGATCATTTTGTTCAGGCATTCGGATTTAATCGAGAGCATGAAGCGTTCGATCTGGGCGTTGCAATTTGGGGATTTTGGAGGCAGCAACACGCAGTCGGTCCCTTGGTCTTCAATGATCTTGCGAAACTCCGCGGTGAACTTCGTGTCACGGTCCATCAGCAGGTACTTCTTGCCGCTCAAGAATCCGTCGTAGGTGGTTAGCTCTTTGGCAACGACCTTCATCCAGGGCCCGTCGGGGTTGGGCGTGCAGCCGACGAACTGCACCCGCCGCGTCGCCAGGTGCATCACGAACAGCAGATAGTAGGTCACCAGCCCGCGCGTCGTCCAGACTTCGACGGTCGTAAAGTCGACGGCGGCCAGGATGTCCCAGTGCGAGCGAAGAAACGTCTTCCACGTCGTCGTGTTCCTTCGCTGCGGCGCCGGCTCGATGCCGTTCGCCTTCAAAATGTTGCCCACGGTCGTGTCGGAGATTTCGTGCCCGAGGTTCGCCAGCGCGCCTTGAATGCGGTCGTAGCCCTACGTCGGGTTTTCCTTCGCCATCTTCAGCACCAGCTCCTCGACCTCTTTGGCGGTCTTCGGCCGGCCCGGCGATTTTCGTTTCTCGCTATGGTCCCACTTCTTCGCGACCAAGTCGCGGTGCCAGCGCAGAATCGTGTCGGGCGTGACGATGGCGGAAACCTGTTCCAGGGCTCGTCGTCCGAGCGTTTTGCCTTTGACGGCCAGCACGCGACGCTCGTCGTCGGTCAGCCGCACGCGTTTGCCATAGCGCTTCTGGTAGCAGCGGATCTCATCCAGCAGAAACTCGATCTTACGTTCGTTCTCGCGTTGTGTCGTGGCCGAGGTCACCAGCAACAGCAAGTGCCACGGCTTCAGGACAAAGCTCATGGTGTGTAACTCCGTAAGTTGCGGCGCGAACGGCTTCGCGCGAATTCGCCAGCGTCGCGCACACGACGGCGGTTGTCAATCTTCGTTCCGCCGGAACCCGATACAGAGGATGGGCTTCCTAGCCCGTCCAGTCAATCACTTGACGGGCCGGGAGGCCCATCCTCCGGCGAACCAACCGCTCCCACGTTCAGCGGCCCGGCTTTCGACGCGACGCAGGATCCGGTTCATGTAGCGGCCGTCGCGGCCGATCAGGCGGCCTACGACGCGAGCGTCTCGGCGGCCGATGTCGATTCGCCGCCTGCCGCGCGAAGCGCGTTGGCCGAAAGCATTCTCTGGGACACTTCGACGGGCTTCCCGCTGCGCGTGTTTACTGGCATCGTAAACCGGTGAACGTGCTGGCCTTTTCGCCCGACAGCCGCTAACTGGCAACCGGCAGCCAGGATCACACGATTTCGATCTGGGACGTCGAGCGTGGTCTATGGGACATGGTCATGGGCGTTCACGAACATGTGCTACGCGGTTCCGGGCAATTCCCTCTGCGCGGGCCGAAGCTGGCCGGCCTCCTGCTCAGCCAATTGCGCGTGATTGGGGTGCGAGGATTGCTTCCAAGCGACGATTAGGTCGGCCTGCTGGCTTCCCCGATTTAAGCCGTCTGGCTCGAATTGCCATACGGAGCCCTTCCACTCCCGATTGACGTGGTAAAATCCGGTAATGCGGCGTTTCGACTTTCGCGTTACGACGGTACGCTACCCGCAGCTAACAGTTTAGCGAGCGTCTGCGCGAGGCTTTCCAGGGCGCCGCGGTCGGGCAAGGTGACGGTGAGCCGGGGTTTGCCGTCGCCGTCTTCTTCGACGCAAGCGCCGAGCCCGGCACGAAGATTGGCGACGAGCGATTCCGGCGGAGGTGCGTCGGTCTCCTGCTGCGAAACCAGCTCGCCCAGGAATTTGAAGGCCGCGCCCAGCAGCTCGCCGCCGGCGGCGGCCACGCGCTCGCGATGAACTTCCGTCAGCCGGCGCGTCTCTTCGACCGCCGCTTGCTTCACGGTCTCGTCGACCGGAGCGTCGGGCTTGGCGCCCAGCAGAATCTCGAGCCGCCCCTTCAGCTCTTCCATGCCGCTGGTCAGATCGACCTGGTCGACGTCCGATTCGGCGTCGAGCGCCGCCAGGGCCAGATCTTTCTTGGCGGCAATCGTGGCCAGCAGGTTGTCTTCGATCGTCAGTTCTGTCACCAGTACGTAGACCTGTACACTTTGCGTCTGGCCCATGCGGTGCGCCCGGGCGATCCGCTGCTCGAGCACGGCCGGGTTCCAGGGCAGGTCGACGTTGATCACCGTGTTCGCCGCTTGCAGGTTGAGTCCGACTGACCCGGCGTTGGTGGTGATAAACAGCTTGCACTCGGGATCAGTCTGAAACTTGTGAACCAGCTCTTGCCGCTGCCGCTGCGGAATGCCGCCGTCGAGCCGCGCAAAGTCGAGCTGCCGCTTTTTCAACAGCGGCTCGATCAGGTCGAGCATGGTGGTCCATTCAGAGAACAACACCACCTTGCGGTCCGGTTCCTCGAACAACTGCTCGAACAACTCGTCGAGCCGCTCCAATTTTGATGAATAGCTCAGCTTCTGCTTGTCGCAGAGATACGTGCTGTCGGCGGCCATGCGGCAAAACAACAGCGCCTTTTGCAGCCGCAGCAGATCCATCTCGCTGATGAACTTTTTGCTGACGATCGTGGCCACGATGTTCATGTACCCGGCGTGGATGGCGCGCTGCTCGTCCGTCGGCGGAATGCGAACGAACTCCATCGTCCGTGGCGGCAACTCCAAGCGCACGCTGTCGCGCGTGCGGCGCAAGAGCACAGGCTTGAGCGCCTGGCGGAGGTCGGCCAGGTCCTTATATCCGAGCACCTTCCCCTTCTCGTCGAGCACGCGGTGCTTGTTGAAAAAGCGGAAGCCCGGCCCCAGCCGCCGGGCGTCG
>DASSFG010000174.1:0-3985 GCA_035694685.1 Pirellulales bacterium | reverse complement strand
TTTCGACCGTGTTGGCCCAGTCGGTGGCCGTGCGCGTGGGCGACCTGGTGAACTCGATGAAGCGCGTGCAGGCCGGCGACCTGTCTGCCCGCCTGACGCCCACCGGCAACGACGAAATCGACATCGTCACCCGGCAATTCAACGAGATGGTGAGCCAGCTTGACCGCAACGACCACACCATCCGCGATCTGAACGCCAACCTGGAAAAGAAGGTCAAGTACCGCACGCGCCAGCTTTCCAAGAAAAAGCGCGAGCTGCAGGTGTCGTTCCGCCAACTGCAAGAGCACGATCGGCTGAAGACACAGTTCTTCTCCAACGTGAGCCACGAGCTGCGCACGCCGCTGACCATGATCCTGGCGCCGATCGAAGAATTGATCAGCAAGCGCCAGCAACAGTTGCCCAAAGATGCCGGCTACATGCTTGAGGTGGCGCTGGTCAACGGGCGACGGCTGCTCGACTTGATCAACCGGTTGCTGGAATTCTCCAAGCTGGAGGCCGGCCATGCGCAGGTCAACCTTTCGCCGGTCAATTTGAATGACATGGTCAACGACCTGGCCACGTCGGCCCGGCCTTTGGCAGGCCAACGGCAGATTGAGCTGAAGATCGATCTCGACGGCGACCTGCCCGTCATTGGCGCGGACACCGACAAGATGGATTCGGTCATTACGAACCTCCTGTCGAACGCGCTGAAATTCACGCCGGCCGGCGGTACCGTGGGCATCCGCACGCGGCGGGACGGCGAGCAGGTTTGCGTTTACGTGACCGATTCGGGCATCGGCATCGCGCCGGAAGACCATCACCGGGTGTTCGAGCGGTTCGTACAGCTCGACGGTTCGACCGCACGTAAATACTCCGGCACCGGCTTGGGCCTGTCGCTGGTCAAGGAGATTGTCGAGTTGCACGGCGGCAAAATCCAGATCGAGAGCGAGGTAGGCAAAGGCGCCACCTTCTGGTTCTGGTTGCCCATCACAGAGCCACCGACCGAGGCGGCCAGGCAGGTTTCGGCGATGGCCCGTTCATGCCGGTTCGCCGACCTGGTGACCTGCGAAAGTGAAGAGCCGGAGCCCACGCGACAGGCAATTACTCCCGATGGTGCCCCCACGGTCCTCGTTGCCGACGACACGCCGGAAATGCGGCGTTTGCTGAACACGGTACTCAACGATCAATATCACGTCGTCACGGCGGAGGACGGCGAGCAAGGCTCCCAGCTCGCTCAGCAAATCATGCCCGACTTGATCATTTCGGATGCCATGATGCCGGTTACGGACGGCTACGAATTCTGCCGCCGCATCAAGCAAAACCCGGCGACTGCCCGCATTCCCTTCGTGCTGCTGACCGCCAAGGCCGACCGCTCGATGAAGATTGAGGGGTTGGAGATTGGGGCCGACGACTACCTGGTCAAGCCCTTCGACGCTGAGGAATTGCGTGCCCGAGTGCGATCATTGCTGCGGTTGCGCGCCTTAGATCGCAAGTTGGACGAACGCAACGCCGAATTGGAGCGCACGCTGACGGCCCTGCAAAATACGCAGACCCAGATGATGCAGATGGCGCACCTGGCCGGCATGACCGAAATCGCCACCGGCGTGCTGCACAACGTCGGCAACGTGCTGAACAACGTGAACATCTCGACGACCGTGCTGGGCGAGCGCTTGCGGCAATTGCGCATCGACGGGCTGGGCAAGGTCGTTAAGCTGCTCGACGAGCATGCCGACGACCTCGAGTCGTTCCTGGCGAACGATCGCCGTGGCCGGCAAGTGAAGGAATACCTAGGCACGCTGGCCAAGACGCTGGCTGCCGACCAGCAGGAGTTGATCAGTGAACTGGGCTTCTTGACTGACAAAGTGCAGCACATCCGCAACATCATCGTGGCGGAACAAAGCTATGCCAAGCGGGTATCGTTCAAGGAGCGCTGCCAGCTTTCGGCGCTGGTGGAGGACGTGCTCTTGATGCGCAGCCATTCGCTGCAAAAAGAGCGCATTGAGGTCGTGCGCGAATTCGAGACGTTGCCGCCGATGGTGCTCGAACGCTCCAAGCTTCTGCAAGTGATCGAAAACCTGATCAAGAACGCCATCGAGTCGATCACCAGTCACGACGGACCCCGGCGCGTCGTCGAAATCCGGCTCAAGCGCAGTGCCGGCGACCGCGTTCGCCTGACTGTTACGGACAGCGGGCGAGGCATCGAACCCGAGCACGCCAACCGCATTTTCAATTTTGGCTTTACCACGAAAAAATCGGGCAATGGCTTCGGGCTTCACTCGGCCGCCAATGCCATGGCCGAAATGGGCGGGAAGATCAGCGCCCAGAGTGAAGGGCTGGGCCACGGCGCGACCTTCATCCTGGAGATCCCGCTTGTGACCGAGACGCCTGAGGAGCCGAGAACCGAAACGCCGATTGAAGATCGGGAAATGGAATTGGCCACCACATGATACAGCGATCGAACCAATGACGAATGACGGAATGACGAATGACGAAAGAATGACGAATGACGAAGCCCGACTGGGTTCCGTTCGTCATTCGGGCTTAGGCATTCCTTCGTCATTCGTCATTCCGTCATTCGTCATTCCAACATTCAACGTCCCATAGTTATTCGCCATCAACTCATGACCCCTACACCCGCCGTGAGCGCCGCATCGCGCCGCTTGCTGATCATCGACGACAACAAAGACATTCATGCCGATTTCCGCAAGGTATTCGACGGCCTGCGAGTCGGCGGCAGCACGAGCATCGACCTGCTCGAGGCCGACCTGTTCGGCAGCGATAGCGATGTCGGAGCTGCCGCGTCGAACGACACGCTGCTTCAAATCGAAGTGCACTCGGCCTACCAAGGTGAAGACGGGGTCAAAATGGCCCTCGAAGCGGCCCGGCGGGGCCAACCCTACTATATGGCCTTTGTCGACGTACGCATGCCCCCCGGCATCGATGGCGTACAGACCATCAAACAACTTTGGCAGGAGCTGCCCGACCTGCAATGCGTGATTTGCACGGCCTATTCCGATTACGACTGGAGCCAGATTTCAGCCGAGCTGGGGCACAGCAGCAATTTGCTCATTCTTAAAAAGCCGTTCGACGCCGTCGAAGTACTGCAATTGGCGCAGTCGTTGGCCGAGAAGGCGGACCTGGCGGCCGCGGCCCAACAGTATCTGGGCGCGCTGCAGGGCCAGCTCGAGGAGCTGATCCGCAAAGAGCACGAGCTCGAACGCTACAACGAAGAGCTGTTGGCCTCAAAGGCCCGACTGGAACACCAGGCCACCGAGCTTGCCCAGAAGTCACTTCAATTGGAACAAGCCCGAGAGGCCGCGGTGGCGGCCAGCCGCGCCAAGAGCGAATTTCTGGCCAACATGTCGCACGAGCTGCGCACGCCGCTCAACGGCGTGATTGGCATGGGCCAGCTCCTCAGGGATACGGAGCTGACTGCTCAACAGCGCCGCTACGTCGATGCCGCGCGGCTCTCGGCTAAAGTGCTCTTACAACTCATTAACGACGTGCTCGACTTCTCGAAGATCGAAGCCGGCCGACTCGACTTGGAGTGGATCGACTTCGAGACCGGGGCCGTGGTCGAGCAGGCGATGGCCATGGTCGGTGAGCAAGCCCGCCGCAAAGGCCTCGACCTGTTGTGCTACGTCGATCCACGCATGCCTTCTTTGTTGCGCGGCGATCCCGGACGGTGGCAGCAGATTCTCGTCAACCTGCTGGCGAACGCCGTCAAATTCACGTCGTCGGGACAGGTGAGCCTTGACGTCGAGGTCGACCTGGAGGACGACGATAGCGTGGTCGTGCGGAGCGTCGTTCGCGATAGCGGCATCGGCATTCCCGCCGAGCGGCTCCCGCTACTGTTCCAAAGCTTTTCGCAAGTCGATTCCTCAACCACCCGCAAATATGGCGGCACCGGTTTGGGGCTTTCCATCTGTAAGAAACTGTCGGAGCTGATGGGCGGCGAGATCGGCGTCAAAAGCGATTCCGGCCAGGGCTCGGAGTTCTGGTTCAC
>DASSFG010000173.1:0-20430 GCA_035694685.1 Pirellulales bacterium | reverse complement strand
ACAGTCGCACGCCCCAATGCCGCAGGCCTGTAGGCGGTCAGACAGCGCGAGAGCAGCGGCGATTGCTTGATGCGCCGAGCCAGGTCGATGCCCAGGTCTCCGAAAGCAGTCGTGCCGGGCAAGTCTTCGCCTAGCGAGCTGCGGTAGACCAATTCTCCCACGCCTCCAGAGTAAGTGATCACCGGTGCCTCATCAACAGCGGCGCCTGGCATGAACGGGAGATCAACTAAATACGATCGTTCGATGAAAAATGGCTCGCTGGCGGGCCCAGCGGCGAGAGCCTCCAATGAGGCGACGATGAAATCGACGATGGTCGCAACTTCCGAGGGCAGCAACTGATCGCCGTCGCGCCGGTCGATGTCGAGGTCGTCGAGCAGCCGTCGCCCGACTGCCGAGCAACCGACGATTGTGTACCCGCCCGGCTTCAAGCGAACATGCCGCGCACCAAGCTGATAACAGCCGACGGCCCGTATCTCGCCGGCGCGGCCCAACGCCACGTTCGTCGTGCCGCCGCCAATGTCGAAGTTCAAAAACAAGCGGGCCGGCTCGGCCAACGACAAGTCGCGGCAGTTGGCCATGAAGGCGAGCCAGCTTTCCAGGGCCGGGTCGTCGGCGGTGGCGATGAGCGTCTGGCCGAAGCGCTCTTGTACGAGTCGGCGAACGATCTGTGCGTTGCTGGCGCGTGCGGCCAGACCGGTGACGATGGCGCCGCCCCCGCCGATGTCTTGTCCGATCAGGCCCGCGGCGCGCGACCAGTCGTCGAGCCATTCCGCCAGGCGTACCTCGTTGAGCGCCTCGCCACAGAAAGGAGTGAACACCGGCGACGATCGGTACTCGACGGCCACGTCGGCGAGCTCCGCCGGCCGATCGGGCGCGCTTTGAATGCTGGCCCGTGCCACGACGCCGCTGGTGGTGGTCGAGCCGAAATCAAGCCCCACCAGCCGGACCTCGCTGCTATTGCTCAATGGCCGCCATCGCCTCGTCGGGAATGTTGAAATTCGCCGACACGCTTTGCACATCGTCGTGGTCGTCGAGCCGTTCCATGAGCTTGAGGACGGTGCGGCCGGCTTCGGCATCGAGGTCGACCGTGTTCGTCGGCAACCGGGCAATCTGGCTGGTCTCGGGCTTCAGACCTTTGCCGGCCAGGACGTCGGAGACTTGTTGAAACACGCCCGGATCACAGGTCACCTGATACATGTCGCCGTCGCGCTTAACGTCGTCGGCGCCGGCTTCGAGGGCCAATTCCATCAGCGAATCTTCGTCGATCTGCTGTGCTGAAAGCAGAAACAATCCTTTGCGTTCGAACATCCAGGCAACGCAACCGCTCTCGCCGAGTTTGCCGCCCGCCAGCTCGAACACTTTGCGGATTTCGCTGGCCGTGCGGTTGCGATTGTCCGTCAGAATTTCGCAGAGCACGGCGACGCCGGCGGGGCCGTAGCCTTCATACAGCACCTCTTCCAGATTGGCGCCTTCCAGTTCGCCGGTGCCTCGCTTGATGGCCCGATTGATGTTGTCTTTGGGCATGCTGACTGCGCGGGCCGCGTCGATGGCGTACCGCAGCCGGAGGTTGGCATCGGGATCGCCGCCGCCCATTTTGGCGGCCACGATAATGGCCTTCGAGAGCTTGCTCCACAGCTTGCCCCGTTTAGCGTCGATGAGCGATTTCTTGTGGGCAATGTTGGCCCAATGCGAATGTCCAGCCATGTGCGGTAAGTTGCTCCAATTTGTCTTGCCTGACGCCTACCCCCCTGAGCCGTCGAGCTTCTTTTTCACCCGAGCAATCTTATCGGCGTCGCCGTCTTTTTCAAATGCCGTTACAGCCCGCCGCCAGGCATCGCGGGCACCGTCGGATTGCCCGGCGGCCATGCTAACGTCGCCCAAATGCTCCCACATGACGCCGTCAGGCGCATCTCCAGCGACCGCTTTTTTCAGCTCCGCCACCGCTTCTTCGTGCCTTCCGAGGCGATGATAGATCCATCCCAAGCTGTCGCGGAAGGCGACATTGTCGGGCTCGGCCGCCACGGCCCGCTCGATCATGGCCAGCGACCGCATCAGGTGCTTCGACTCGTCGGCCCACAGATAGCCCAAATCGTTCTGAGCGCCCACGTCGTCCGGAAATTCATCGAGGACTTGGGAGAGGTATTCTTCGGCGGTCGAGGCATCATGTTGGATCACGGCGACATTCGACAGCGCCATGCGCGCATTGTGTACTTCCTGTCGTCCCAGCTCGGAGATATCGCCTTCGTCGAAGCGGCGCACCAGGTCTCGGTAGGCCGCGGCGGCCTCCTCGTAGCGCTTCGCGTGATACAAAATCCAGGCGACGCGCCCGGCGATCAACGGCGACCGCGGGTTGAGACTGGCCGCATGCTCGGCCACTTCCAGTGCTTCCGCCGGCTTGTCGCCCATGACGAGCGCACCGGAAAGGTAATAGTGCAAAGTAGGGTCGTCGGCGGCGACAGCGCGTTCGTCGATGGCCCGCCGCAGCACGGCGGCCGCTTCGTCGTACCGCTCGTTGCGCATCAGCCCGACACCCCATGTGCGATACAGTTCCCTGGCGCCTTCGCGGTTGACCTTGATCGCCCGCTCGAAGAATTCAGCGGCGTCGTCAAAACGCCCCGCCTCCAGGGCCAGCATCGCTACCGCCCGCCGGGCCTCGACGCCCAGGTTGTCGGCGTCGGCCTGATGCTTTTCGCGGGCGACTTTGATTACTGCCTCGGTAAGCTCCTTATCGGAAGCGATGGCCTTCAATTCGTCTCCCAGCGTTTCTAGCTGACCGGTGCGGCCGGCGACTTCGGCCAGCAAATTGAGCAGGTCGCCGGATCGCTTTAAGTGGCGTAACGAGGCGGCCAGCCCTTGTCCGGCCGCCGCTGAAGGATCTTTGTCCAGCACCAGCCTGTAGAGAAGCTCGGCTTTGCTGAAATCCTTGTCGGCGCGACATTGTTCGGCCAGAGTCAAGGTAACGAAGCTGTTGTCAGAATCGTCGGCGTGCAGCTTCTCGAGCATCGCCGTCGTTTCGGCCCCGCGGCCGAGATCGGCAAGCAGCTTTGCCAGAAGCTGATAGGGCGCCAAGCCTTCGCTCGTTTCTTTAGCATCGAGGTACTGCCAGAGCAATTCGAGCGCCCTGGCCGGTGCTTTGCGCGCGTCTTCCAGCCGCGCCTTTCGATACGCGAAGACGGCAGCGTTCGGCGTAATGCGATTTGCCTTCTCCAGTGCTGCGGCCGCTTGATCAAACCGCTCGGCCGACGCGAAGGCCTCGGCAAACAGTAGATAGAGTTGGGCCAGACCCGTGGCGCCCTCTTTGCCGGCCACCAACCGTTTATAAAGTCGCTCGTCGAGCCCGAACTGGTCGGGGTGTTCCAATGCTTCGCTGACTTCTGAAAAGGCGTCGGCCGCCTCGGCATAGCTGTGGGTGAGGTATGCCATGCGGCCTACGTCGAGCGAAAGGATGATGTAACCTGTCGATTTCTTTTCGGGCTGCAGCGCGCGAGCGGCGCGATAGTAATTCAGGGCTTCGGCAAACTGTTCATCGGCGGCAAAGTGCCGGGCCAGTTCCCAGAGCACGCCGGCCTCATCGATGCCCAGCTCGCCTTGTGCCGCATAGCGCAGGGCCTCCTGCCAACGGTCGAGGCGAATCGCGAGCACCACCGCGTGCCGTCGTGCCGTCTGCGAAGCCGGATCAAACCGTGACGCCCGTTCATAACGCCGCAAGGCATCGAACAAATGGTCTTCCTGCTCAGCCACTCGTCCGGCGGAAAACAGGCTCAGCGCCTCGATGCGGTCGCTCTCCGCCTCGGTACGCGGACGCGCCGGCACGAAAGGCTCGGCCACGTCGTTCACGTCAAGAGCGGCGGCAACGTCGGCCTGGGGCTTCGCCTCCGTTTTTTCCGGCGGCGACATCGGCGGTGTCTTGCCGGGTTCCGCCCGCACGACAACGGCTGACAACCCGACCATCAGGCCGAACACAAGAATAAGAAGAATGCGCACAGGTAAATCTCAGAAACAGGGTCAATCTCAAAAACGCGGGCAAGTTGCTTGCCGTAATAGATTTTAGCAAGGGCAGGTAGTGGTTCACAGCCCGAAGCGCAGTCTGGCTACCCCAGTCCGGCCCCTTGCTTGACCATGAAGTGGCAGCGCGTTCACTCTCCGACGAGCAACGCGATGGGCTTTGGCTTCTTGGCGCGGGGCGCGACGGCTGGCACCCCGGATCCCGCGAGATCCCATAGCTTGATCGAAAAATCTTCACTGGCCGTGGCGACTTGCCGGCCATCAGGACTGAACTCCGCGCACATGACGCCGCCAGTATGACCCCTTAGCTCGCAGAGCAGTTCGGCCGTATCGGTGTTCCAGATCCGGGCCACTTGGTCATTCTTGTGGGCCGTAACGCACCACGGTTTCTGTGCGTGAAACGCGATCCATTCTACCGAGCCGCCGCCACGCGAGCCGCCGGCCAGGTCGCGCAGCATCTGGCCGGTTCGCGGATCGCAGAGAGATACATGCCCGCCCCCGCGCGTATAGCCCAAAAGCTTGCCGTTCGGGCTGAATCGCAAACCGATCACCCGCCCTGCTTTCGGAAATTGCACGTTAGTTGGCTGAAACGTCCACTGGGCGCCGTTTTTGGCTACGGCGAGCGTTGCCGCCAGTGTCCTGACTTGCCCGTCCTCGCCTCCTTCCGCCAATAGGTATTCGGTGCGCTTACTTTTGCGATCGGCCTTCACCGGCCCGAACGCCAGGCCGTAGACGTTATGACCTTCGCCGAGACCGACGGGCGTGAGCTCCTTGAACTGCGCAACGTCCCAGAGGCGGATCGTGCCGTCATCCTGGCCGGCGGCGAACAGACGGCCATCGGGGCTGTAGGCGATCGACGCCACCGCGCCGCCGCCTCGCTTGAAGTCCTTGACCTCATTCAACTGCACTCCAGCGAGCGTTTTGAAGAACAATCTGCTGCCCCACCAGTAACGATTGGCGTAGGCGAGCGACGACCCATCCGGGCTGAACTTAATGGCCCAGACTTCTTCGCGAAACTTGTGCAACTGAAGCTGGAAGGCACCTGTTTGCAGGTTCCAGAGCAGGACCTGGCCGTCTTTGCCCGCCGAGGCCAAAAGCGGCGTAGTGCGATGAAACGCAAGACGCGTCACCGCCGTCGTGTGCTGCTTCAGCGAAGCGACTTCCTTCGCGGTCAGGTTCGGCGAGTGACTTTCGCTAGGAATATCAGCCAACGACGGTCGCGGAGGCGACGGCTCTGGCGGTTTCGCGGGCGCGTCGGGCATCGCCTCCGTAGCCGCCAGAGGTGTCAGCTCAATTCGCGAAATACGGTAGTTACACCAGGGCCCACCTATGAGCAAGCCGTCGTAACCCGCCACCGCATCAAAGCCGCGCACTATCGAGAGCCGTGCGGGATCGCCGCGCCAGTCAATCACCGTCGCGCCGTTACAGACGACTTTTAGGGAATTGGCGCGCACTTGGCAAACGACGCTGTTCGGCCGCCCATCAAGCAAAACTCTGCCTTTGTGCGTCGTCTCATTGTCGTTCGCATCTTTTCCGTCGACCAACCTCAATCCGCTTGCGGTAAAGCCCCAACCATCGAGGACAATTTGAACCATCCGGCCGCCAATGGGGACATTCAACTGCACCTCGTGAGTGCGCGGCACCCCTTCGACCGTCAGCGCCAATTCGTATTCATCCGGGATGGCAAGCGGCAGTCGGCACAGCCGCTGGTCGATGCCCGCCAGAAAGCCCTGTGCGTCCCAATGCCAACGCCCCTCAAACCGGTCGCGCTCAATGTCGAGCAACTTTAGGACGTTGATTTTCGTTCGCGCTCCCACGCTGCTGGCCGACGCATAATGGGACGAGAGGTCGGGCTGATTGTCGTGAAGGCGAAAGTCGTCGAAGCTGACGTGCCCGGAGGTTCCATTGTTTCGGTCGATGACACGGATGAAGATTTCCTGGCCGAGATGTTTCCGGAGATCGGCGGCGACCGGCCACAGTGTATCGTTGAAGCGCCCCGTTGCACGGAAGAATGGTGTCTTTGAGTCGCTTCGGACGAGTTCCAAGTACGCGCCCGATACCCAGTCTCCGGCCATAAGGAAGCTTGCATACGGCTTGGTCACTTTGAACGGCGCAGAAGTTAGGGATCCGGTGTCTCGTTGCTTGTCTTTTCCGCCGATCCAGAACTGTCCGGCGTGGCGGCTGCGCAGGTGCTTGTACCGCGCGTGCAAAATGTCGCCTTTCACGGGCTGACCGGCGAAGGCATCGCCCTCGGCCGTCCAATCTCGCAGATCGCCCGTTTCAAAGTCGAGATTCAAGGGCCGGCCGTCGGCCGCGGTGGGCAACGTGCCCGCGCGGCCCGCCAACAGTTTCTCAAATTTGGCTTCGTAAGGCTTTGGTTGCGGTTCGGCATCGAGGTCGGGCAATCCCTCCAGGAGCAATGTTCCCTCCGGTGACTTGACCGCAATGTTGCGAAAAAGATAAGGGGATGACGAACCTTGGAAACCGACGCGCCCGCGTGGCGGCCGCTCGGTTTCGAAGGCGAGGATTTCCTCATCGTCTAAAAAGCACTTGCCAGACCTGCCGCGAATGAGAAGGGCAAGACGGTGCCACCGATCGGTGCCGATCGTGCCGTCGCGCGAAACGAGTTGGCGGTCGATACCGTCGTTTCGCGAGTTGGCGGAATGGCGCTTGCTATCGATTCCGAGCAAAATGTAGTTTGCGTTCCAGTTGTCTCGATGTCCGAACCAGATGCCGGCTGCGCCGTTTCCTTCAGTGCGCTTCAGATCGAGAGACACGTCGATGTCTTGCCAAGTGGGATCGCCGAAGAAAACGTCACTTTGAGAAAACAGACTTTGCACGAGCTCATCGCCCTCGATTGACCAACCGGCGCGCTTGGGATCTCCAAGTTCAAAGACAAACCGCTTCTGATTCCGGATGTCGCCGGATCCCATGATCGGCTGCTTGGCGTAACCGTCAGGTGACGGCGACGGAGATTGCGATGCTGGGGCCCTTGTTTTCAACTTCTGTGGCCCGTTTACTCCATCCACCGCCACTGTTTTCCGCGCAGGTTCAGTTTGTGACTTTGTGTAGATCAAATAACCGATGAAGGCAAACGCGGGAATCGCCACCGCGGCAAGGGCAGCCCAGGCCGGCGCCGAGCGGCCGCTTCCGTGCCGGCGTTTATGCGCCGCGTGCGGCCTGATCGCGTCGTCGGCGACGATCAATGCCGGCGCCTCAGGTGCTATAGGCATAGGCGCCAATGCTTGCATCGGCGCGGGCGTCAACGGCCGCGCTGCGGGGATAACCGGTTGCGGCCGTTGTGCCGCAGCAATGCGGCGGCGCAAGTCGGCGTCGTAAGCGGATTTCTTTTCCTGAGTCAACAGGCAGAGCCTGGCGGACGATAATTCGTTCAGCAATCGTTGCGAATCGGCCGAGTGCGGCCCCGTCTGAAACGTGCGCAGCAGGGCCATCCGCTGATCGGCAGCCGTCTCGATCACGTCGGGGTCGTCCTCGAATAGCGCGACGGCCAACAGGCGGTAATGATTCGCCGGCTGTTCCGCCGCCGGAATCCCCAGCCATTTGTGGTAAGGATCGAAGGCCATGACTCACTCCCTGTGTCAGTGCTACGGTGCCGTTCAGTTTACAAAACTGTCAAGAGCCATACCGGCACACAACCGGCAAAATCGCTGACGCGGGGCCCTTCGAACCGCTCGCCTCAATTCAATTTGCCGAAGGTGCGGACTCCGGCGGCTATGCTCGGGCCATAAAACTGCCGTGGCAGGAACGATGAAATCTTCTTGCGAGGCGTTCTCGAACGTCTCCAACGCGATGCGATTCGGCCTACCGGCGCCCTCGTCGAAGGCACTGAAGCCAACTCGCCTGGGCGGCGCACGCAGCTCAGGAACGGTTTGGCCGTTTTGTTGCGGTTGGGGGGCTGGGCGCGCGACCGACCTCTTGTAGAGCAAATAGCCGATGTAGAGCGGCGCCGCCATCACCACGAGCGCCAGGCAGGAAGAACTCACCGGGCCAAGCCGTCGCGTGCGCTTTCGCATCACGTGTGAAATCGTATCACAGCGCATTGCAAACATCGGCGCCTGGTCGACGGCGGCGGCCATCGGTATCCACGGCTGCGCCGGCGCGGCCATGATCGCCCGCGCGGCGGGAACGGCCAGCGGCGCCGGCTGCGCTGCATCGATTCGGTGTCGCAGTTCCCCGTCGTAAGCGGATTTCTTCTCGGGAGTCAGCAGGCAGAGCCTGGCGGCCGACAGCTCGTTGAGGAGTTTTTGCGATAGTGGCGAGTGCTCTCCGGTTTGAAACGTGCGCAGCAAAGCCATCCGCTGGTCAGCGGCCGTTTCGATTACCTCCGGATCATCTTCAAACAACGCCACGGCCAACAGGCGGTAATGATTCGGCGGCTGCTCGGCCGCCGGAATCCCCAGCCATTTGTGATAAGGATCGAATGCCATGACGTTACATCCTCCCTGTTCGCCGCTACTGCGGCTTCTGCAACCCGCTATGGCCCTGCCTAGGGCCGAAGATCCCCTCTTATGGTAGGGATCTGCTGGCCGTCGTCAACTCGGGCGACACAACTGGACGAGATTCGCTCATCTGAGTAAAGGCCATCGGAACGACTTTCCCGACTGTCGAAAGTCTCTCGACCGTCTCGCCCTAAGGGAAAAGTGCCCAACCCCGCCAGACCTGTCGCGAAAAAACCAAAGTTCGCCCGCCGCGGCGCGGACAAAGGCGGGAAACTCCTGCAACTCGGCGTGGACGCGAGCGACTTGCCGGTGCTCTTTGGAACAGGCGGTCAGGATAGCGAACAGTAGAGTATTGACAGCCGTATAGAGAACGCTAGTATGCATGTACACCACGGGCCGTGGGTTGTGGCGAAAGAATCACGAGAAGGAGTCGCCGAATGCAGTCAACGAACGGACAGTCTCGGAACGAACGCCAAGAGAGAGATACGGAAAGCCCTCGACAAGGCGGCCTGTGCCAGATTGGCGAGGCGTTGTGCGAGTTGTTGTCGCTCTATGCCCTCGAAATCGACGTGGAAGAGGGGGCACCGTGGTCGGATGCCGATGGGACACTGGCCGCTGGGACACTGTCCGGCGAGCTCGCTTACTCGACGAGCCGGGCGTAGTTGCCCTTGTAATAGAGCAAAGGGCGGCCTTCTCGCGTGTCGCCGGCGACGATTTCGCCGGTGAAGATGTGGTGGTCGCCGCCGGGCAAGACCTCGGCCAGTTTGCAATCGAGGTAGGCGAGGGCGTCCTCGATGATCGGCGCCCCGGTGACCGCCGCGGTCAACTTCAGGTCCGACCATTCTTTGGGTCCGCGCATGGCAAAGCGGCGCGACAGCGCTTCCTGCTCTTCGCTCAAAATGTTGACCGCGAAGAACCGCGACTCCAGCAGGTGTTCGTGCATCTGGGCCCGTTTGTCGACAGCGACCAACACCAGCGGAGGGTGAAGCGATAGCGAGGCCACGGCATTGGCCGTCATCCAGTGCAACTCTTCGCCTCGCCGCGTGCTGATCACCGTCACGCCCGTCGCGAAGTGACCCATGATGCGTCGTTGAAGCTGGCTGTCGAAATCGGACATCGTTGGTGGGCGGTTGGTTGAGAGAATCGGCCTGAATCGTTGAGAGTAGCAGGCGAGAGCAAGATCCGTGACGGGTCTGTCCTGTTTAAGGCGTGTCCAGGATTTCCCGCCAACTTGTCGCCGTTAACGCGGCACGATGCATCCGCTTAAGGCGCGCGAGGTCGGCCACGCTCGCCAGCTCCGCACGAGTGGCTTCATCACAGCCCCCGAGCCTGATTTCCCCGGCTTCGAGAATGTCTTCTCGCCTGGCGCGCTCTTCCCCTTGCTCGAGGATCATCAGGTAGGTATCAGATTCTTCCATCAGTCGAACTCCGCGAAAGATTTTCAACGCGACGTTTCGCCGCACTCGCAATCCGGCCAGTAACAGGCCCTGCGTCAGCAGTTTCTTCGCCTCTTCCGGAGATGCCTCTTTGTTGAGCCGTTCTACCATCCGCTGAGCCACCGAAGCCAATCCTACTTCCAACGGCGCCTGCTCAGGCAATCGGCCGAGGACCGCTAATGGCATCACGCCAATGTCGGCCGCCAGCAGCGATTCCGCGGACCTCTCCCAAAGCCGCACGACCGGATACCTGAACTCCATACTACCAGAACCGGAGGCCGTTTCGTAGCGAAGTTTGCCAGACAGATTCGGGTGCTCGGCCTCCGGCCGTAGCAGGATGAGCACGCTATGTACTGGCACATGAAACATTCCAAACAGCAGGGTGTTGTAAACCAGGATGTCGGCGTGCTTCCAGGCGGCGGCGCTCGACTGAAATTCGAGGTCGACGACTTCCACGGGTGGATCTCCCACTGCAACGACAAAGTCGGCCGCGCGGGTCACGGTCGAAAGGTCGACGTTCAACAACTTGATCGGGAACGATGGCAGACCGTAGAACTCGGCCAAAAAGCCGAGCGGATGTTTGCGAGCCAGGTCTTTGAGGGTGGCGTCGAATGTCATCGCCATAACAGGAATTGCACCTTGCTATGGGTCACCTAAAGTTGCTGGGCCAACAGTTGCCGGGTCCGTTCGCTGCGCGGGGCGTCGAGCACCTGGCTGGGAGGGCCGTCTTCAATCAGCCGCCCGTCGGCCAGCACGACGATGCGGTCGGCCGCGCGACGGGCAAAGCCGATTTCGTGCGTGACCATCACCAACGTCAGCCCGTCGCGCTTCAAGTCCTCGAGTACGCTCAGTACTTCGTGCTTTAGCTCGGGGTCGAGAGCGCTGGTGATCTCGTCGCAGAGCAAGCCTTGCGGTTGCATGGCTAAGGCACGGGCAATGGCCACGCGTTGCTGCTGCCCGCCCGAGAGTTGTTCGGGATACGCCGCTGCACGGTCGGCCAGGCCGACGCGGTCGAGCAGTTCTTTTGCCTGCGCGACCGCCTTGTCGCGAGCAATCTTGAGCACCCGCGTCGGCGCTTCGATGACGTTTTCCAACGCGGTCAGGTGCGGAAAGAGCTGGAAGTCTTGAAAGACCATACCGACCAGCCGGCGAACCGTGAGCCAGGTTCGTTTGCCATCGGTGCGCGATTCCGCCGCGGAGATACGATGCGGGCCGACGCACAGTTGACCCGCGTCCCAATCGTTCAGCCCGTTGATGCACCGCAGCAGCGTCGATTTGCCGCTGCCGCTAGGTCCAAGCATGACCAGCGTTTCACCCTGCCGCACAGCCAGGCTGACGCCGTCCAGCACCTTTCGCTGCGAGAACGCCTTCGTCAGCCCGTCGATTTCAATCAGATTGTCGGGCATGTGTTGATTGTCGGACGCAGTTTGTCGATCATAGAGCGGCGGGCATAGTATAGCGACTTTCAATGCGAGCCGCCGCATGGCTGACGTTCCGCCGGAAAACCTGAATCCGTTTCAATCACCGGCTTCATCGGACGCACTGCCCACCGCACCTTCCACGCCGAGCGCTGCCGCTGAATCGCCCTTCGGTGCGCAACGATAATGGGCCGATAGCCGAATCCCAGAATGGTCCTTATGAGGTAGAAGGCAGATGGACAAAGACCGGAATCGGTTGCACCCGGCGACGATCACAGACGCCTGTTGTTCATTCTGCGACAAGAGCTACCTGGACGTCGGCCCGCTGGTTGAAGGGCCAAAGGGCGGCGCGTTTATTTGTCGCGATTGCGCCGCCCTTTGCCTGGAAATCATCGAGCGCGAGCGGAATCGCCGCAGGTCAAACGGCGAACCAGGCAAATAGCATATTGTAGAGCTGCTGGATGGAAGAAAATCCGTATCGGTCGCCGGTATCCGAACCCCAGGGCAGTTCCTGGCGTCCACCGTGGCGGATAATCGCTAAGCGAGCGCTGGTCGCACTCTGCGCGGTCGCCTCACTCGCGATCGCCGTCGCGGCATTCGGGCAAGTAGCCCCGCGAGTCGGTATGATGCTTTTGATTTTAGCAGCAGTTGCTGGCGGTATGACTGTGTTTCTCTCGCGATACGTCGGTCATGGTTGATTAATCAAGTGGAACGCCCTCCGTGGGTTCCGTGAATCGTCGTGGATTGTCACAATCGGGGCCGCGGAACGCCACGGAGTGCGTTCCCTACAGAAAACTGGCACTTCGACAGCGAATTGCGGTAATGTTTGTTCGTCCGCCCCTTACCGTCGCCGCAACCCGCCAATAAGCAGTTCCAACTCGGGCATGCGACGCCACCAACTTACCGCTAGAAAACTCAGCCCAGCAGCGACGAGCGGAAAGAAGACTCCGGTCAGCTCAGAGCCCAGTCGCAGGTCGTCAGGGGCGAGCGAGAGCGCGGCGATGCCCGTTAAGAGCATGGCGGCGGTTGCCAGCAGCGTCGACCAAAGCGTGCCCGCCACGGCACGCCAGTCGAGTGAGCCGAATTTGCGAGCGAACAGTGCCACCAAGAGCGCGAGCTGAAACATGGCCGCCAGCGAGGTCGAGAGCGCAAGTCCGGACTCAGCCATCGGCCAGAGCAGAGCCAGGTTCATCGCCAGGTTGACAAGCATCGCCGCCAGGCCGGCTTTGACCGGCGTGCGGAGGTCGCCCAAGGCATAAAATCCCCGCACCACCACGGGCAGCGCGCAATAAGCCCAGACTCCCAATCCATAGCAGGCGATCATCCTGGCCACGCGGGCGGCATCGTCGGCCGTGAATTCACCATGCTCGAACAACAGCCGTGCCAACGGCTCACTCAAGAGCACCAGGCCGGCCCCGGCCGGCACACCTAAGAACAACACCAGCCGCAAGCCGAGCGACAGGTCGTCGGCCAGGCGATCGAGTTGCCCGCGGGCCGCATGGCGGCTAAGTGCGGGAAAGATCACCGTCGCCACCGCCATACCCAAGAGCCCAAGTGGAAACTGATAGAGCCGCTCGCCGTAATAGATGGCCGCCGCTGCCCCGCTTTTCAACGGGTAGCTCACGGCACCTCCCAGCCAAGGGACTGGTGCCGCCGTTTCGCCGGGCGAGGCCAGCGACCAGGCCAGCAGGCTGTCGCAAAGCGTGTTGATCTGCGTGACCGCCAGTCCCAGCACCATCGGCCCTAGTGAGCCCACGATTTGCCATACCGCTTCGCGGCTGGCGGCCCAGTCGTAGTCGAAGCGGAAACCGAGCGACCAGAGTATGGGCACTTGCGAAACAAGCTGCAACACCCCGGCCACCAGCACCGAGACGGCCAGAATGTAAGCCTGCGTCTCTTTGGACAAGGCAAACCGCGGCGCGACAAACCAAACGGCAATCAGCCAGCAGATGTTCAACAACGTGGGCGCCAGCGCCGGCGTACTGAAATGCGCCAGCGCGTGCAGCGTGCCGGCTAGTTGCGCCGCCAGGCAGATAAAAAACAGGTACGGCAACATCGTGGCTGTCAGGCCGAGCAATAGTCGCATGCCTGGGCGATCGCCCTCCAGCCACCACAGCCCCAGGCAGCATCCCTCGGCCAGCACCACGGTGGCCGCCAGGATGACGCTCAGCCATACCAGCACG
Source organism: Pirellulales bacterium (assembly GCA_035694685.1). Lineage (GTDB taxonomy): Bacteria > Planctomycetota > Planctomycetia > Pirellulales > JAICIG01 > DASSFG01. The sequence continues at coordinate 6,928 of DASSFG010000173.1, read as the reverse complement.
ACGCTGGCCACCCGCCAGGCACTCACGCGGTCTTCTTCCAGCTTTTTCGACAGCACGGGCAAATAGCTCGCGGCCAGCGCCCCTTCTCCAAACAGCCGGCGAAAAAAATTGGGGATCCGAAAGGCGACGACGAAGGCATCCATCACGCCGTCGCCCGAAAGGCCGAGCAAGGCGGCCGTGGCCATGTCGCGCACCATACCCAGCACACGGCTAGCCAGCGTGCCAATGCTGGTCACGCGGATGCCCGCAAAAAGCTGTCGTCGGTCCGTGTCGGCAGCGGCGGTTTTCATTAGAACTGCAAATAATACGTAGGTCAGGCTGTCTAGCCTGACGTCCTGTCAGGCTGGAAAGCCTGACCTACGAGTTGCGCCCCGGAATAAACAGCCCAACATCATGGCGCGCTCACTGCCGACGTGCCAACGGCGTCGCCGCCCAGTTCCCGTACGATGCCCATCAGCGTCGCCCACAGATAAGGGCCGAACGTGCCGTCCGACCAAATCTGATAGCCTGTTAACTCACCCCAGCGGCGTTTCAAGATCGAGCAAGAAACACCGGCGATTTGTGTCATCACCAGATCGTCGCCCGAGTCGCGAAAGTTGAAGCTGCAAACCTGCGATAAGAGCGACTCGCTTTCGCTACCCGTTACCAGGAAAGATATATCTTGCCGCCAGACAGGCAACACGCCAGGAATCGGTTTGGCGAGGGCCTGACGCAGACGCTCAACCGTTTGGCCTCGCCAACCATCCTCGATGAAGAACTCCACTCGCCCCGTGCGCACCACGATGCCATTCCCGCCAAGCGCACGGCATTCGTAAATCCGCTCCGGTACGGCTATCTCGTGACGAGCTACAAGTTCCGCCGCCGCGGGCCCTTTTACGGTCACTCGCGCGAGCGCACTCACGTCGGCCAGTCCGAGCCGAGCGGCGACGATTTGCTGCGCGGACGGATCGCCGATATGGGCCGCCACCGGCATCTCAGCTTCGCTCGACCAGGTCGGCCGCAATTGCTGCAATGGTTCATGCACCGGACTCGTTCGTAGCGGCAGCCCCGCGGCCGACGCCTTCTTCGGCGCCTCTGGCCCGACGACGGACGCCTGCTGTTTCTGCCGGGCATTCGTCCGGTCGTAGAACGGCATCTCGACGACGGTGGCCTCCACCATCCGGCCACCTTCGCCGCGAATCTCGAACCGCATCCCCGGTGTCGACTGCGAGGGACGCACGTAGGCCATACCAATTGCCTGCTGCAACGTCGGGCTACGTACAATGCTCGTGACACGCCCCACGATCTCGCCATGGTCGATCACCAGGTGGCATTCGCTCGGCAGTGTGCCGCGATACTCGCGCGGCAGCGTAAAACCGACCAGCCGACGTTTGAGCGGCTTGCGGGCGACGATCTGCAAGCTGCGGCCACCGATGAAAAACGGCTTGTCGTGCTTCAAGGCCCATTCCATGCCGGCTTCGTAGGGCGTGGTCAGGCCGTCCGTGTCTTGGCTGACGATGACGTGGCCTTTCTCCAACCGCAGCACGCGCTGCGCCTCGACACCGAATGGGCGGATGCCCGCCGGGGCGCCCGCTTGCAGGATGCCGTCCCACAGCCGGGCAGCCCAGTGCGCCGGCGCGTGAATTTCATAGCCAACTTCGCCGACGAACCCTGTCCGCAAGATGCGGCAAGCCACGCCGAGCACCTTGGCCTCGCGCAGCCCCAGGTAAGGAAAACCGCTCTCGCTGGTGTCAACGTCACTGACTTGAGCGAGAATCGACCTGGCCTGCGGCCCCGCCAGATTCATGGCGGCGAACGAACCGGTGACGTTCGCTAAGATGACCTGTAGTTTCCAAACGAGGGCCCAACGTTGCATCTCTCGATAGACGCTGCCCGAGGCCGAGGTGGTGGTTGTCACGTAGAAGCGATCGTCGGCCAACCGGCCGATCACGCCGTCGTCGATGATCACGCCGCTTTCATCGCACATCAGTCCATAGCGCGTCGTGCCGAGCTTCATCTTGGCGAAGCGGCCCGTATAGAGCCGTTCGATGAACTCCGCCGCATCGGGACCGGCGATTTCGAGCTTGCCCAGCGTGCTGACGTCGATCAGCCCGGCACGCTGGCGCACCGCCTCCACTTCGGCGAAAATCGCCCGCTCGCGGTCAGAAAAAAGGGGACGGGAACCTTTTGCCGGAACGGCCCGTAGGGTGCTTCGCAGAAAAGGTTCCTCTCCCCTTTTTTCATCTTCATAGTAGGCGGGACGCAGCCAATCGCCGGCGGGCAGAAAGCGAGCGCCTGCGGCCACGTGCCCCGCGTGCAAGGCGGTCTCGCGGTGCGGATGAAAACCGCGGCCGGCCAGATGGCCGAATGGCACCGGATGGAAAAATGGCCGAGCCGTGGGCGAACCGGTTTCGCCCATGTTTTCACCTCGCAGGCGGGCCAACGCGCGAATGGTGTTGGTATTGGCGATCTTGCCTTGGCTGGGGCCCATACCGAACGTCGAATAACGCTTCAGCAACTCGACGCCGTCGAACCCTTCCGCAACCGCATGCTCGATGTCCTTGAGCTGCACGTCCTCGTCAAGGTCGACGAACACTTTGCCCGACGGGTGATCGACCACGGGATAGGGATGCGACGGTGGGGAAAGGGGGTGAATGCGTTGTGGCAGGGGAACCTCACTTGCTTCCCGGCCGCTGACATACTCCGCCGCGGCGATTCCGGCGCGCCGGCCGTCTGCCAGGCGCGCTGCGGTCTCGTAGACGCCGTTCAGCCGCCCAGCGGTAAAGACGCCGGCCGGCAGAATGTCGGGCAGGAACTGCTCCAGCTCGCGCGAGTACGTCAGCTTGCCACGCGCCTGGCAAAACAACGAATCAGCAGGCGCCCAACCGACACTCATCAGTAGACCATCGCATTCGACACGCTGACTCGCCTTGGCAATCGGTTGGCCGTCGCCGTCAAGCGGGCAGATCGTAACTGCATCGATACCTATTGCGTCGCTGCCCAGGCTGGCTTCGTAGACCGCCTGGCCGCGGCGTACCGGAATGCCGGCCTTCTCGAGGCGCTGACCGACGTCGGTCAGTTCACCTTGAGTGCGCAAATCGACCAACATGCGAACGCCGATGCCGGCCTGCTGCATGTCGAGTGCCGCGCGATAACCGTCGGCATTGGCCGTGAGCATAATTGGTCGATCGAACGGCTTGACCGCATACAGCCGCAGCAGCCGCTGCGCGGCGGAGGCCAGCATCACGCCGGGCAGGTCGTTGTTGCGAAACAGCGCCGGCTGCTCGAAGACGCCGGTCGCGAAGACGACGCTCTTGGCCCGCAGCTTGGTCAGCCGCTCGTCATCGACCAGTGCCAGCCAATGATCGGCATAGTACCCCGCCGCCACGGTGCCGGTCATCACGTTCAGGTTGGCCAGTTCGCCCGCACGCTTGAGCAACATGGTCAGCACGTCGGTTTCGTGCTGATAGAGCAGACTTCCCCCCGGATGCGGTTGCTCGTCGACAAGCAAAACGTCGAGCCCTTGCTCGGCGGCAGCGACCGCGGCCGACAAGCCGCTCGGACCGCCGCCCACGACGACGACGTCGCACCACTGGTATCGCTTGGCCGTACGCCGTAGAGACGCTTTCGGATCGATCGCGCCCAGTCCGGCCATCGCTCGCATCTGGCGTTCCCAGAAGGGAAATAGCTTGCGCGGCTTGTGGAACGTTTTGTAGTAAAAGCCCACGGGCAAAAAGTTGCCGGCCTTGTCGGTGTGCCGCGCCAGGTCGTTTTGCAGACCGCCAAACGTATTCACGGCGGTTAACTCGGCGCCGTCCCAGAGGGGCGTGACGTCGGCCCGCAAATTCGTGTGCGAGCCGTCTGACACGAGCACGTTGACGTCGTGATTCGCCAAGCTGTAAATGCCGCGCGGCCGATGATATTTAAAACTCCGACCCAGCAACCGCACACCATTGGCCGCGAGGGCACTCGAGATCGTGTCGCCCGCAAAGCCGTAGTAGGCGCAACCTTCAAAACGAAAGTGCAATGGCTGGCTACGGTCGATCCATTCGCCCGGGCGAGGTGGCAAACGGCGACGGCCGGCGCTCGTCGCAAGGCCGGTGGGGTGCGGCGACGCTTCGTCCTCGCTGGTCACGGCGCTGCTCCTTCGGAACCGTAAAGATAGGTCCGCAGGAACTCGTCGCGCAGATTGTCGCGTTCGGCGACAAACCACGTGCCACTCGCCAGATGATACCACCATTCGCGCCGCACGCCCGGCTCGCCGCTGCGATTAAAAACATAATCGGCCCAGTCGTCATCGCTCGACGTGACCGGGTCGGGCATCGTGCGAACTTCGCCGCCGAAGACAAATTCCGAAAGCGGCCGGGGACCGTTAATGGGGCAGGTAAGTAATTTCATGGCGCGTGTAAGCCTTCAAGTAGGTCAGGCCAGCCTGACGTCACGTAGGTCAGGCTTTCCAGCCTGACGTCTGCGGGCAGAGATTTCTGTAGGTCAGGCTTTCCGGCCTGACAGTGAGGCTAGAAAGCCTAACCTACGTGACGTCAGCCTCGAAAGCACGACCTACGACGCGAATTGTCAACGATGGCCGCTTGCCCGTCAATCTTCACTCCCTCGAAGCGAATGACGTCTCATGGTTTCCCCCCAATACTTTCTCAATCTCGGCTGCCAGTTGCCCGATGAACGGCTCGCGAAAGAGATTGACGTGCTCGCCTTCGATGCGGTGCTCTTCAACGCCGCCCAACGCCCACGGTCCCCAGCCCATGTAGGCCTCGCGGTGCATCGGCGTCGCATCTTGCCGGGCACGGAAGAGCGTCAGCTTGCCGCCGAACGGCTGTGGATGATAATCGGTCAAGGCGCTCATGTTCGCCTGAAACACCTGAAACACGTGCTGGTCTTCGATCGGGCTGTCGTTGAGCGCCACCAGCCTGGCCTGCTCCGCCCGCACCCTAAAAAAGTCGAGCTGTTCGTCGGCTGAAAGGCTCTTCAACTCTTCTTCACTCGGTCGCAACTCTTCAGGAAAGAGTTGCAAGAGCATCGGCGCCACGTCGTCTGCGCTGAAGGATTCGCCCGGCTTAATCATGCCCGCGTCGATGATGGCAACCAGTGCCGGCTGCTCGCCAACGGCCTCGAGCTGGCGGGCCATCTCGAACACGATCAACCCGCCCAGCGACCAACCCAACAACCAATACGGCCCGGCGGGCTGCACCTTGCACAGCTCGGCCACGTAGTCGGCCGCCATCTCTTCCAGCCGAGCGCGGGGCGGCTCACGGCCGTCGATGCCGCGGGCCTGTAATCCATACACCGGCTGCACGTCGGGCAACAGCCGCGCCAGCTCGCGATAACAAAACACCGTGCCGCCGGCCGGGTGGGCACAAAACAGCGGCGGTCGCGAGCCGGCCCGCCGTGGCCGGATCGGCACGAGGCACATCGCCGGCTGATCGCCCGAACGAAGCACTTCGGCCAGCCGTTCGATAGTCGGCTCCTGAAAAAGCCAGACCAACGGCAGCTTACGTCCGAACTGCCGCTCCACGTCGGCCATCAAGCGCACGGCCATCAGCGAATCGCCGCCCAAATGGAAAAAATTGTCGCGCACACCTACCTGTTCGCGGCCGGTCAACTCGCCCCAGATGTTCACCAGCTTCCGCTCCACCTCGTCGCGCGGGGCAACGTATTCCGCCGGCTCGACGCTTTCGCGCGCGTTGCCGAGCGAGGTGGCATTCCATGAGGGCGATGCCGCTTCCGGCGGCGAAAGCAGCTCGGCACACGTGCCTGCTGCCGTGGCCAAACGTCTCATGACGGCGAACAGCTCGTCAACGAGCGCTTTGCCTTCGGCCGCAGTGAACCGCCGGCGATCGCACCGCAGGTCGAAAGAAAACTCATCGGGCCGCACCACCAAGGCCAACGGATAAACGGTGGTCGCCGTCGCCTCGAGCACGTCGACGCGCAGTCCGACCAGGCGTTCCAGCTCGGCGCTCACGCGCGGATAATTCTCCAGCACCACCAGGCTCTCAAACAGCCGGACTTTCGGCGCCAGTTCGCTCCAGCGTTCAATCTCGACCAGCGGCGTGTGCTGATAAGCGGTCATCTCACCGAGGCCCGACTGCACCTGCTTCAGCCAATCGACCACTTTCTTTTCGCCCGCAAACTGCACGCGCACGGGCACGTTGTTAATGAACGGCCCGATCATCGTCTCCACGCCTGGCAGGTCGGCCGGACGTCCGGAAACGGTCGTGCCAAACACGACGTCGCTGAGCCCGGCATGCCGCGCCAGCAGCACCGCCCACGTGGCATGGACGAGCGTGCTCAACGTCAATTGCCGTTCGCGCAAACAATCTCGCAACCGGCCAGCCTCCTCCGGCGGCAGTCGGCCGACGTGTTCGTACTGCGGGCACTCTCCACGAGCATCATCCTCATGGGCGGCGCTCGCCTCACCGCCAACCTCCACGCGGCCAATGGGCGTCGGCCCGCGGAAACCGGCCAACCGATTTTGCCAGAAGGCCTCGGCCGCTGCCTGCGGCTGCTTTTCAAGCCAGGCGACGTAATCGCGAAAGCTCGCCTGGGGGCGTTCGGGCGTTGGTCGTCCCGTGACGAGAGTGGCGTAGGCTTCGAGCACGTGGCTCACGAGGATCGCCAGGCTCCAGCCGTCGAACAACAGATGATGCGCCCGGCAAAAGAAGCGATAACGCTCGTCGGCGAGTCGAAACAGATCGAGCCGCACGAGCGGCGCCCGGCTGAGATCGAAGGGCTGCGCACGTGAAGCCGAGGCCCAGTCGGTCAAGTGCTTCGTTTGTTCCCCTTCGGCAAGGTACCGCAAGTCGTGTTCGGTGAGCGGCAGTTCGACGCTCTCGCGCACGACCTGCAGCGGCCGATCGAGTCCTTGCCAGACGATGGCCGTGCGCAGGGCCGGGTGTCGTTCAGCCGCGCGCAGCCAGGCTTGGCGCATTCGCTC
>DASSFG010000172.1:0-8603 GCA_035694685.1 Pirellulales bacterium | reverse complement strand
CGCGGAAATCCGCCGCCTTTATCGCTCGCTCGATTCCCGCGGCGACGAGTGTGATGTGCTCTATCATTTCTGGGTGATGCAGGCCGTCTGCCCGGGCTGCCGTGGCACGATTGATCTCTTTCCTTCCTACATTTTGGCTCGCAACGCCTATCCCAGCCGCAAGCCGGAAGTGCAAGTCGTTTGCCCGGCCTGTGGCGATATCGCTCCGGGCAAGTACGGCGCAAAGTCGGCGAACTGCCGCGCGTGCGGCCACCAGTTCGATCCGACGGTCGGTCCTGCGCGAAGCGCCAAAGCGTTCTGCCGCACCTGCGATAGTTCGTTTTCCATCGTCGACAGCATGACGGCCTCCGGCCGGCGGCCCGACTTTCGGCTCTACGGCAAGCTGGTTCTCACCCGCGACGGGCAAAAAGAGTATTTGCCGGCGACCGCTGGCGACCTGGCCTCATACGCCGCTTGTTCGGCGCAGCTCGCCGCCGAGGTCGCGTCGGGCAAAATTGCCCTTCCCTCGCTGGAGCTCGAACACGGCTACAACACGCGGCAAGCGATGAATTACGGCTTCCGCACCTGGCGCGACTTCTTCAACGACCGCCAGCTTCTCGCGCTCGGTTGGCTGCGGCGGGAAATTCGTTCGCTTGCCGACGAGCCGCAACGGCGAGCACTCTCGACCCTCTTCTCGGGCGTGCTGGAGTTCAACAATCTTTTCGCGTCGTACAAAGGTGAGGGTACGGGGGCGGTGCGGCACATGTTTTCGCACCATATTCTCAAGCCCGAACGGATGCCGATCGAGGCCAACGTCTGGGGGACGCCCAAAAGCTCGGGCTCGTTCTCGAACCTCTTTCGCGGCCGCCTCCTCCGCGCCCTCGACTACCGCCGCGACCCGACCGAGCTTACCCTCGACGGCGCCACCCGCCGCGTCTGCTCCCCGCCGTTCTCTGAAACGATCGAGCCCAACTGGCCGAGCGAGTTGGAAAACGGGGACTGGCTCCGAGCGCCTCAACGAAATGCCGCCAATCCTGCACCGAGCGAGGTGCCTGTTTCCCTTTTCCAACAGGCCGCTCAGTCCCTTTCCCACCGGCAGAGGCCGGGTGAAGGTGCTTTGAGCGGCCAACTCGTCGACCGGGGCATTTATCTCTCCTGCGGCACATCGAGCGAGACGGGCCTGGTTGACGGCAGCATCGACCTGGTCGTCACCGATCCGCCGTTTTTTGACAACGTCCATTATTCTGAGCTGGCCGACTTCTTCTACGCCTGGCAGCAGCTCGACGGCGACGCTGCCATCGCGCCGGCCAGCACGCGCAGCGCGCACGAAGTGCAAGACACTCGTGCCGACTGCTTCGCCACGAAGCTGGCCGCCGTCTTCCGCGAGTGCAACCGCATCATGCGCGACGACGGCCTGCTCGTCTTCACCTACCATCACTCGCGCGACGACGGCTGGCAGGCATTGGCCGAAGCGGTGCTCGACGCGGGCTTCACGGTGATCAATTCTCAACCCGTGAAATCCGAAATGGCCGTCGCCACGCCCAAATCGGCGGCCAAAGAGCCGATCGCCTTCGACATCATTCTCGTCTGCCGCAAGCAACCAAGCTACACCAACCCGAAGCATCAGCGAGGGGCGGCGCATATCCACGCGGAGCAAGGAAGCACGAATCCGGAGCGCCAGCGCGGCGAAACGGGCTCCGACGCGACAGTCGAACGCGGCACCGCTTCGCCGGCCGCCATTTCCGATGCCCTTATTTCTGCCCGCTCGAAGATCGACCGCCTGCGCGCGGTCGGCGTTGCGCTCTCTCGCAATGACCGCAAGATCATCCTTTACGGGCAGCTTCTCACCACTCTCGTCGCCGCCCGCGACGCCGCGACGTTCGCCGCGATCGTCGATGCCGAGCTTTCCCGCGACGCCCGCGCCCCCACGGCCGCCTCAAGTCGTCCCGGACAACAGGAGCTATTCGAGCGCGTCTAGAAGATTCATCGAGCGAAAGCTGCCAGTTTGGGTGGCTAAGAGGCGGACGACACCAGGTTGACGGAAAAATGGCAACGGCTCGCTGGGGCGTTTAGGCCGACAAACTTTCGCTCCGACCGGGCAAGCCGGCAGGGGGCGAGCCCCGACGAGCTCTTTGAGTTCTGCCAGCTAGTTCGCGCTGGCCGTGACGACTTCCCAGGCGGCTGCTTCGGCCACGGTGGAGTCGCCGTCGTTCGACGTGACGGCGACCACCATGTTCTTCTCGGGGATGAACACGACCAACGCGTACCACATCGTGTTTGACCCGTTGTGCCAGTATTCCGCGAAGGGGAATGCTGCGTTTGGTTCATTCCTTATCCAGCCGCAGGCATAGGCGCCGAGTTCGGGAGTATGGAGCCTTTTATAAGTTACAGCGGAGAGAAGCTTGCCAGTGCCAAGTTGGCCAAGCATGTGCTCCCTGGCGTAAGTGCAGAGATTCTGGATCGTCATGTGCGCGGAGCGACGAATACGATTGCCATATAGATCAGGAAGGACACAACGGCGACGACGAGCCAGCGCCTGAAAATCCTTGGGGTTGCGATGCCCTCAGTGCTTTCCAGCGAGCCTTCGCTGGTCGTTTCATCTCCGAGACTTTTAAGCAGCGCGAGCAACTCCTGGCGTCGCGGCTCAAGTTGCGTGCGTACGGCACGTTGGTTTGTGTAATCAAGGAAATAATAAAGCGCCCATAGAAAGGAGAACGACAAGCCCCCGGCGCCAAGGGCCTCCAGCCAGTTTCTCGAGGTTTGCCAACTAACTTGGGCAAAGAATGCCAGGATGGAAATAGTAAACGGCAAGAGGTACCACCAGAAAACATTGCGCAGCAACCAGATTTGACGTTCCACCTGAGTCAGTGAATTCTTCCCGCATTTTAGCAGCGGCTCACTCGGATCACTTGGCGTCTGTGGATGACGCATTCGGTCCACCAGAAAGAACCCGCCGACCCAAATAATAGCCGGCACGGTCAGCCACCACGTCCAAGGCAGTGGGCGCGTAAGGCCTTGATAAACCCAGTAGGGCAACATCAGCAGTGTCACTGCGACTTCAATCACATCTCGACGGAGAATGGTCGCCAGGAAATCTCGTTGGTTGCGACGCACTTCTTTCAGCAGCAACTCGGCATCGACCGTGACACGCGTCTGAGCAGAATGGGCCTGCCAGGCCTGCTGATAATTGTCAGCGTCCATGAGATTCCCCTGTCATCAGTTCGCCGAGAGCTTTTTTCGCCCGATTCAACTTCACGCCCACATTGCTCTCTGAGATGCCTAACACCTCGGCCATCTCGCGATAACTCAGTCCGTCGAGGTACAAGAGCACAAGCGCCGTATCGGCTTTCGGCAATTGGTGAATGGCTTTGTAGAGCTGCTCAACGGTCTCTCGCTGTTGAGCTTGTGCGGCACTGTCGGTCTCCTCGGGCGCCAGGGCCTGCACCTCCAGCAGGGGTTGTTGCCTTGACCGACGTCGTTTGTCCTTACGATGCCAGTTCATCGCCGTGTGTAACGCCACACGATAAAACCACGTCATCGCGTTCGCCTTACCCTCGAAATTCGGCAATGAGCGCCAAGCCTGGAGCAGAATCTCTTGTGCGAGATCCTGACATTCCTCGTTGGAGAGAGTGTAAGCGCGTGCGACCTTGACGACCGACGAACCATGCTCGCCAAGCCAGGTCATGAACACCGACTTTTGGTCTTCGTTGGGCAACGCAAAACCTCATCGGTCAAACCGATCAAGCCAATCGCCGACGCATGGACAGCTCAATCAATTCGGCGAGCAGTTTGCTTAATGCCATTTTGATGCAGAACGAGGCTCTTGGCGGGACCGGTTTTCGGCAGTTTGAATTCCAGTGTGGCGGCGACCCCACGGTAGGACCAGCGAGTGGGAGAATCAGGATAGACCTCTTGAGTGGCTTGATTAGTAATACCAACCATTAGATGCCCGTCACGGTCATCAATCGTGAAAATGAAATTCGGTGCCAACTGATAACGGCCGACCAACCGGCTGCGAAGTTTCGCATCGATGGCGAGCTGGTCCGAGTCTTTGCCAGCAGGACCGCTTGCTTCCGGCTCGACTTCCTGGCCTGCTGCTTTTCTTACCAACTGGATCGCCAGTTGGTCGATTTCACCGGTTATCGCCGTGTTGCACAATATAACCACCGCGCATTTCGAGGTGCGATTGAGGAAGAGCGCCGCAGTGGAGCCGCCCGTTTGGCCGTTGTGCCAACGAGTCTGGCCATCGCCCGCAATCATCCAGCCCAGTCCCATCGCCGGACCCGATGCGTCAGCTTCCGTCTGTTGTTTCCAAGCCAACTCGATGGCGTCGCCGAGCGTGCCCCGGGGCGAGGTCAATTGGGCTTTGGCAAAACGCATCATGTCGCGCATCGTGGCGTGAATGCCGCCGGCGCCCGGTAAGTCGGCAAACGTCCAAGGCGAGGTGGCAGAGCCGAATTTGCTATGCGGCGTGGCGAGCCGCTTGGCCTGATCGCTGCTCAGCGAAACGGTGCAATCGGTCATTCGTAACGGCTCCGCGATTCTTTCCCGCAGCAACTGCTGGTAGGACTTGCCGGCCTTCTGCGCGACCAGATATCCGAGAACCGACGCGCCGAGATTGGAATATTCCTGAGACTTCCCGGGCTGTCGAGGCAGTTCGTATTGGCCCAGAAACGCGGCTGCCTTTTTTGAATCGTACTCGCGATAGGGATTGAGCGTATCGGTTGGCGACAAATTGCCGGGCAATCGCGGCAGACCTGCCCGATGAGTACTCAGATCAATCCACTTGATCGAGCGACCCTCACGCGACGGCAGACGAATCCCTGCCGGATTGGCAACGTCAGCGGCCGCATTCAAATCAATCTCAGACCGTGAAACCGCGTCGGCCAGCAATAACCCCGTGAAGACCTTGCTGACCGATCCGATCTCATAAACCGTCAAGTTGTCAGGTTTTTCCTGGGCTCGGTTCGAGCGCCCCAAGTGTACAATTCCGTAGTGTTCGCCTTCGATAAAACCGACCGACAGCCCATCGACGACGCGTTTTTCGATCAACGGCGCCGCCGCTTTCTCGACCCACTGATCCGTCAGGTTCTGCGCCGACGCGATGAATGTAACGAACCAACAGTTCGCTGCCGTAGCAAGCAGGATCGAAGTACAACGCCGACGGTTCATATTCAAAACCTCGCAAAACAAGCAATGCAAAACCTCATTCCAGAAGTATTGGTAGCTCGAACCAGCGTCGACTTACAAAAAATCCGAAAAATGGAGCACCAGAGACCAATGCCGGGCAAAAAAGCCGCCGCCAGATAGCAGCCGACGATCAGCCAAAGGAAATTTTGATGGATGAAATGTGCCGAGCGGCCAGCGATGGAGTGGCGGTTCATTTCACAACCTTTCGCTGAACGTCGTTGCCCGAGTTCCGCGATGGCTGTCGTGTTCCGACCGCGGCGCGCGGCTGTCGCTCGGACGTTGGCGAAGCGCCCTTCGCCGCCGGACGTAGCGCTTTTACAGACGGAGCCGGTCCACGCGGATGCTCGCCAGTTCGCGAGCCATCGCGGCCCTACCGAATGCGGTTGCAGCGGGCTTGATTCACAAACGGTCGGAGCCGAAAATCAGAATATCTCTACCAATCAACCGCTCTCAGATCCGATGGCGCTGCCCGTCATTGAGACCGTCTTGGGCACGGTGCCGCCGGACGTCCTTGCCCGTTCACCGGCCGACACCGAGAGCCACACTGGTGGCTGGAAGGCGCTCGAAGAGCGCATCGCCGCGTGGGCGCCGGCAAAAGGCGAGCCAGACGAGCGCAGCGATGAGGATGGGTATCTGTTACCGAACAGCAAGACGGTTGCTGTGGCCTTGGAGATCGCGGCGCGATTGCGAAAGGCTGGTGTAGACGTTCCAATGCGATCAGGGCAAACTGCAAACGGTGGTATCAACTTTGAATGGCGCGGCGGCAACTGCACCGAACGGCTGACCGTCAACGCTCGTGGCGAAGCCGAACTGACCAAATTCGAGGAATCAAGGCTCGTACTGTACGATCACCTGCCCGGCCATGAACCTGCATCTCCCTCTCGCAAGGTTGGTCAATCCGGACTTCAATCGCAACTCACAACTGCCGCAAGAAGGCCACTAGGTCCGCTTTTTCGTCCCTGTCGAGCTTCAGCCCCTGCACGAGATTGAAGAACTCAACCGTATCTTCCAGTGTCAAGCAGCGGCCGTCGTGTAAATAAGGCGGGCTGTCTTTGATGCCGCGCAGCGTGAAGGCCTTGATCGGGCCGTCGCCCGCCTCGTCTTGCAAAAAGCGCTCGACGTGCAGGTCGTGCATGTTGTTGTCGAGATAAAACGGCGCCGGATGGCAGACCGAGCATTGGGCCTTGCCGAAAAAGAGCTTTTCGCCGCGCAACTCGCTCTGAGTGGCCTGGTCGGGATCGAGGTGACCGGTGAGCGTCAGTTTGGGGGCGGGCGGAAAGTCGAGCATGTTCTGGAACTGCGCCATGTGCGTAACGTGGATGCGGTCGATGACGTGCATGCCCTTTTTCATGGCGTGAATCGGATCGCCGTTGAAGTAGGCCGTCCGCTGCTCGAACTCCGTAAAGTCCTCGACGGAGCGAAGGCTTCGCTTCGAGCCGTGGATCTGCTGGTTGAACAACCCGCGCAGGCTGACCGTGTCGAGCCGCATGCGGTGCTGCTCGGGCCGCGTATCGGGATTGATGTGAAACTGCCCGGCCGTGTGCCCGTTGGTGTGGCAATCGAAACACGTCACGCCCAGGCTTGGCTCGGCCGACTTGCGGTCGCCGGTGGGATTAAACTCCTCTTGTGGAAAGGGAGTGACCAACAAGCGCAAGCCGTCGAGCTGCACGGCCGTGAGCAGGTCGACAAAGAGCTCATAGTAGTTGTTGATCGACACGACCTCGCCGCGCGAGACGTCGCCCAGCTCGGGGCGACTCTGCAGGTACATGGCGGGCGGAAACTCCGGCAAAAACGCTTCGGGCAGGTCGAACTCGACATCGTACCGCTCGAGGCGCGGAAACATTTTGATCTGCATTTGTGGAAAAACTTGCCCGCCCAGACCTCCGCCCTGCGCCGGATGCGGCAGCGCCTTATAGGGGAAAACGTCCTTGTCGCGGACTTCGTCGGCGGTCATGTCGGCGAGCTTGTCCCAATCGACGCCCTTGGGCAGTTTGGCGGTTGGTCCCACGACGAGAGGCTTTCCGCGCGACATCTTCACCTCGGGATCGAGTTTCGGATCCAGGTCGTACCGTTCTTCCAGCAACTTGTGCTGCGTTGCCATGACCTTCGGCTTGGCTGCGACGCCGGCCTTGTAGACCTGGTCGAACGTCATTCCCGGTTTCATCGCGCCGAGTGGGTCGCGATAAAAGTCGAAGCCCAGCATCTGTCCTTCGTCCTGCTGGTCGGAGAGGGCCTTCGTCGTGGGCAAGCTATTCTCCCGCTTGAAGACGTCGGAAGTGTCGTGGTTGGTCTTCTTCTGCTCTGGCCGCTCGATGGGCAATTCCTTGGGAGACTGCGCCTCGCTCACAGCGTCGGGCGGGCCCTTCTTCTTAACAGGCTGCCTGGCACTTTTGTCTTGGGCCAGGAGCTGGACGAAGAGGCTGCCTGCCAAAAAAACCGCCGCGAAAGTCAGAAGGAAGCTAGTTCGTGTTCCCATAGGAATATTCCCGTTGGTTCAGACAGATGAAACTGCCCTTGTCTGCGCCAGCTAAAAACGAGCCAAACTACGAAATCCGATAACGCGCACGTGCCGTCAGCGGTTGGTTTTGACTGCGATGGGCCGCTGCCAGACGGAGGCGCTGGTTAAGGGGTCGGCGCCGAGTGCCGGCGACACGGAAATCGCCACTGGGCGGTAACCCAATGCGGCGTACTCCTTGGCTCTGGCCAACTGCTCGGCAGGAGAAAGGTTAAACAGGGTTTGGGAAATGCGATCGGCGTTTGTCGTCCACGAACAAGTGAACTGGCGTAATTTCGGGCCCACCGCGTCGCTTTCCAATAGCTCGCGAAAATCGTCACGTTCGCGCAATGGATCGAGCTCGCGGTCTGTTTGCAGCACTTGCAGACCTCGGACTTGTGTTTGGCTCCAGCGGCGTAGCAATTCAATCGCCCGTTTTGCATAGTCCTCACGTCGGGCCGGCGCCGCCTCGGAAATCAGCGCCAGGGCGCAGGCACTGTGGTAGAGGCAAACGTGGGCCGGCGTGTTTGCCGCCAGTGCCTCCTCCAGTCGTTTTACGGCTGCTTCATCGTCGCCCAGATAGGCGCCTACTACGGCCTCGTTGCAGGGAGCATGCGTGGGATCGTTGACGAGCTTTTTGAATTGCTCCAAGTCCGCATTGGCTTCGGCAACCTTGCCAAGTCGCGCGTAGGCCCGGGCACGATAATGGTAAGCCGTCACCAGCGTGGCGTTCTTCTCGATCACCTGATTCAGATCGGTGACGGCGTCCGTCAGCTTTCCTGCCTCATAGAGTGCCCCGGCGCGTTGTAGTTTTCTTTGGAAGTCATCCGGTTGTGCATCGGCCGCAGCCATCGCCAAGGCCAGATCGTGATCCATACGTTCTTGACGAGAACGCGAATCGACCAATCGTTCACCCTCGACGTGCACGTCGACTTGGACG
>DASSFG010000171.1:0-3312 GCA_035694685.1 Pirellulales bacterium | reverse complement strand
AGCATTGCAGCACCATCTCCACTTCGGTCTGCTCCATGCGGCGGAGTTGCTTCAGATCGGCGGTGCGGGGATTTTCGACCATGCCAACGACTTCAAATTGCCAGTCGCTCGCGCCCGGCGGCTTAACGGTCCGCGTGTCGGCCAACTCCTGGTTACTGCGCACGAATAAGACTTTCTTTGGAGTCACGGCGTATTCGCGTAACACTTCGAGCGGTGTTTCGAGCTCCAGAGTCTTGGTATTGTGGACGATCAGCCGCGAATCTTTGCCGGACACGAGCAGCGAAGCGTCGGCGTCGGCGGACCACGACAAGTTGCCGCGGCCGCTCAGGGCGAGCGCGCCGCCCGTGACAACAGTTCGCAGGAAGATTCTTCGGTCGAAGCGGTTAAACATGGTTTTATTCAGCAAATCGCGACCAGTCATTTAGCGATCAAATGGTGCACCGGACGACGAGCGGCCTAGGCACAGCGAATCCAGGTCAGGCGTAGGTCGGTTTTACCAGCCTGACAGCCTAACACAGGCGGATTCGTCAGGCTAGAAAGCCTGACCTACATTGCATCGGCCCAGAACTTGTGGCCGGTGCGGGCAATGAACACGTCCTCGAGCGTCGGCTTGCCGAGAGTAATGGTTTGAATCTGGCCGGGAAAGGCTTCTACCAGGCGCGGCACCCATTGCGATGCGTCGGGCAATTCAAGCCGCACGCTGCCGTCAACCTCGTGGGCCGGCAGGCCGAGGCGATCGGCGATGGCGCCGGCCAGTACCGCGGCTTGTTCCGTTTCGATCGTGATCGTGTCACCGCCGACGCTCGCGCGCAACCGTTCAGGCGTGTCAAGCGCGACGAGCGACCCGGCATTCAAGATCGCCAGGCGATCGGCCTTGTCGGCCTCCTCCAAGAGGTGCGTCGTCAGCACAACCGTTACGCCGTCTTCGCCGCGGATTTGCCGCAGATAATCCCACAGGTCGCTGCGCGCGGCCGGATCGAGGCCGGTGCTCGGTTCGTCGAGGAGCAGGAGCAGCGGCCGGTGCAGCATGCCTTTGGCCAGCTCGACACGGCGTCTCAGTCCACCCGAGAGAGTCTCGACCAGATCTCGGCGGCGATCGCCAAGGCGCAGCCGCTCGAGCATAGCGTCGCAGCGGTCGTTGAGTGTTTTTCCAGCAAGGCCGTAAAGGCGGCCCTGGTGGTGCAAGTTTTCATCGACCGTGAGTTTTTTGTCGAGGCTCGGCGCTTGAAATACGACGCCGATGCGACGCCGTACTTCGTTCGTTTGCCGCGCCACGTCATAACCGAGTAGACTCGCCCGGCCTTGCTGAATCGGAATCAGTGTCGAAAGCACGCGGAACAGCGTCGTCTTGCCGCCGCCGTTGGGACCCAACAGCGCAAAGATTTCGCCCCCTTCGACGAGCAGATCCAGTCCCGCCACCGCTACACGCGCGCCATAGCGATGGACGAGCTGGGCGGTCTCGATGGCGGACGTTGATGGCATGTAAACGTCAAAGGCAGGCTGCGACCAGGTGCCACCAGCAACATCCGATGTCAACCGGCGGCGAGCGCTATTCCTTTTCGGTGGCGGGTGCCGCTGGCTCACCTTCGACTGTCGGCGCCGTCTCAGCTTCGGCCGTCGGCGCAGCCTCGGAAGGCGAAGGGTGCGCAGCGCCGTCGTGCGCCGCGCTGTGATGGACCACGTCCAACGAGGCATTCCGCATCAACGCGTTGGCGTCGTAGATCACTTTGCCGTTCTCTTCCACGCGGGCAACGTGCTCGTTCCGCTCCGCGGAATAGCGGCCCTGGTAGCCGAACAGACCATTGACCCGCGCGCCGATGTCGGGCACGAGCGCCAGGCAGAGAAACACCGACATGATCGAAGCGGGAATCGTCAGCACGTACTTCCAGTTGGCTTCGTACTTCACGTGCATGAAAAACAAAATGACCAGCATGGCCTTGGTGCAGGACACCGCCGTCATGAACATGCGGCCGACCGCGGGCTCATCATGCCAGGGCCAATAGCTCGAGTAGGTGAAGAACGACATTGTCGTCAACACGCAGAGCGCGAAGAACACGAAAATGTACTTGGCGATGCCGCCGTGATCGTGCCCGGCGTGGTCGTGAGGGAGGGCTGCGTGGGACATGGTTGGCTCGTGGTTTTTGCGTCTCTCGGTCGCGAGGTAGACGGTAGACGGTAGACAGTAGACGGGGGATGTTTGCCTTCTTCCCTGTCTACCGTCTACTGTCTACCGTCTACTTTCTCCAACTCGAGCGATCATCACTTAAAACAAATACAACAAGGGAAACAGGAAGATCCACACCAGATCGACGAAGTGCCAATAGAGGCCGATGTTTTCAATCGCGCCGGCCCAGGTGACGTCGAGCACCTTCACGCAGAGGATGCCGAATACGATCAGGCCGACGAGGACGTGCAAGGCGTGAAAGCCAGTCAGCAGAAAATACGTGCTGGCCCACATGTTGCCGCCGGGAATGACGACCGGCATCTTTAGCCAGGGATGTTCTTCGTTCAGTCCGCCGGCGTGCCCCGACCCTTCCGAGACGGGCATCGGCATGATCTCGGCCGCCAGCAACGCCAACTTGCGTTGGTCAGTCGAAGCGGACGCGGCGTGCAGTCGCTCGAGAAGAGCCACGTCATCGGCGCGCCTCTGCGCCTCTTCCGGGTCGGACTTGATGTCGGAGAGGAGGGCGGTTGCACGGCCGCGCACCGCCGATCCAAAATATACGTCCGGTCGCTCATACACGCGGCTGCGAGGATACCAGGGATAGATGCCGTGCGAAAACTTGGCGTTGTATTCGTACATCTTCACCCCCAAAAAGACGCCGCCCAAGGCCAAGGTGATAATGATCCACATCTTCGCCCTGTCGGCCTGATTGCTCTTGGCGGCCTCCAGGGCCAGCACCACGCTTACGCTGGAGCAGATCAGCACAAACGTGTTGAAGGCCCCAATCGGCTCGCTAAGGTGGACCTCATGTGTCATCGGCCAGACCGGCGCGCCGAAGCGCATGACGATGTATACGCCGATCAGCGCGGCGAAGAACATGATCTCCGTCGAAAGGAACAGCCACATGAAGAGCTTGCCGTTCGATATCGGCAAGCCGGGATGGTATTCAAGCTTGGGCGGATGACCGTGGTGGCCGCCCGCGTGAAGGTCGTGACCGTGAACCGCAGTTGCCATGAATGCTCTTTACTTTTGGACAGAAAGCAAGTCGTTTAACCGGCCGCCAACGGCGCCCGCGGACGGTTCCACGTCTCGGCACGGCGGTAATTGTTGTTTGTCGCCCGCGGGCGCCGTTGGCGGCCGGTTAAACG
>DASSFG010000170.1:0-4968 GCA_035694685.1 Pirellulales bacterium | reverse complement strand
CAGCGGCCCGCGCGCGTCGTTTGCTTCACGTGCGAACGCCGTCTCTCTCCAGCGGCCTCCATCCTCTCCCTCCCGCATGAGCACCGGTAAAAAGTCCTGAGTCGCCACATCGCCCTTTTGATTCACGTCGCCGCGGCGCAGGAAATAGGTCTCGGGATAGAAATGGGGAAAGCCACGGTCGTCGGCATGGTGCGGCAGGTGCGGCAGACCTTCGCTCGCCACCAGCACCTTCCTGAGCTGTAAGCCGGGGCCGGCCTTCTTCAATTCGCTGACCTGCTTGTCCAGGGATTGCCATTCAGCAAGCGTCGTTTTGAACCAGGCGAGGGCCGTGGTCCAGTCGTCCCCTTCGCCGGCGCCCGTTTGCTTGAGACGTGCCATTGCATCGACCACTTTGGCGTCCGGTCCCGAGTTGCCAACCGACGGCGGCGCATCAGGCTGGCGACTCACCGATAGCCGGAAGCGCCCGATCGAATGCTGCGGATTAGGATGGTTGAACGCCAATTTTACGGTCAGCCGCGTAGCGGGCACAAAACCGATCGGCTCCTGGGCGACGAAAACCGCTGCCTGGTCGCGACCGATTTGACCATCGACCGCCCAACCACTGATTGGGTCGGCGTCGATCGACGCCGCTACCGACAACGAGCCGTCGTTTTGCTGATGTGTGGCCTTGGCGGACACGAACTTCACGGGCACCACTGGCGAGGAGCCATCAGCCGGCTGTGCGATAACCCGGAAATCGCCCAAGGCAAAATTGCCGTTCGGTGCCCTTCCCGGTCCCTTGTGCGGCAGCGAATCGTCGGCCAATGCTTCCAGACGAACAGCGACAATGCCGCCGCGGCCGGTATCGGCGACGAAGGTCACCACTTCTTGCGGAGGAGCAGCGCCCTTGGCCAGATACGAACCGTCGTTTTGCCGCTCAAACACACTGCCGGCTGAAGAGGTCGCTTCGCCATCTAAAACCTCCCACACCGACAAGCTCGTCTTTGAGGGGTCATAGCTTGCCAACCATTCACGGAACTTGCCGGGCAGTGCATCGCGTTCGAACGCCGCCAGCTTGTCGCCGGCCGCGGACAGTTGGGCTGCATATTCGGCTTTTCGCCGGGCGTTATCCTGCGGTTGCAGATCCATTTCGATTTCGCTGCGGATGGTAGTCGTGAATGACGAGGCCAGCCGGTAGTAGTCGTCGCTGCGGATGGGGTCGAACTTGTGGTCGTGGCAGCGAGCGCAGCCGACCGACAGGCCGAGGAAGGCGACGCCGGTGGTGGCCACCATATCGTCGAGCTCGTCATATCGGGCCGACTCGAACTCGGCCTCAGTCAGTTGCGTGGGAAACGCGCCCGCGGCCAAAAAGCCGGTTGCCATCCAGGCCAGCGGATCATGCGGCGCCAGCTCATCGCCGGCCAATTGCCAGCGCACGAACTGGTCGTAGGGCATGTCGGCGTTGAACGCCTTGATGAGAAAATCGCGATAATGATAAGCGGTAGGCCGATCGTAATCCTGTTCATAGCCGTGTGACTCGGCGAACCGCGCCACGTCCATCCAATGCCGCGCCCACCGCTCGCCGTAATGCTCGCTCGCCAGCAAGTGGTCGATCAATTCGCCGTAAGCCGCCAGGCCGGCATTTGCAGTCAGCTTCGCCACCCAGTTCTCCATTTCCTGTGGTGAAGGCGGTAAGCCGATGAGATCAAAATACGCCCGGCGAACGAGCACGCGGGCCGGTGCGGCGGCGTTCGGCTTCATTCCGAGCGTCTCTTGTTTGGCCCGGATGAATTGATCGATAGGTGTGCGTATCCACTCGCGATCGGCCACGTCGGGCGCTGGGATCGCCTCGAACCGTTTGAGCGACCAGAACTGTCGACCGGCGGCGATGTCGATCTGCCGGCCCGCCGCGGCGGCCGGTCCCGTGCGCGGATCAGGGGCGCCCAGCTCAATCCACTTCACGAAGTCGGCGATCACTGCGTCGGGCAGCTTGCCTTTAGGCGGCATTTCAAAATCCTCGTGCTTGAGCGCCTTGACGAGCAGACTTTCGTCGGGCTTGCCCGGCACGACGGCCGGCCCACTTTCGCCGCCTTTTCGTGCGGCATCTCGCGTATCGAGCGACAATCCGCCTTTAAGCTTCTTAGCTGCCGCAGCTTGAGCCGAGTGGCACTGGTAGCATTCCGCGACCAACACCGGCCGAATCTTTTTCTCGAACAGATCGACGCCCGCTGCGTCGTTGTTCGTGCCATCCTCAGCCAAAAGCGGCCCGGCCAGGCAAAGCAAGATCAACAACGGCAACGTGAAGCAAACGCAGCGGGGTAAAACACTCATATCGGTCCTTAAGGCGGGCAATAGGTCGATCGGAGATCTGGACCCGTCTCCGATCATTGGCGGCACTTTCATTCTACACTGGACTGAGCCCGATCAGATAGTCTTTGCGAGGGCGCGCTGGCCTTAGCACCGTTGGCCTGGAACAGGAACCGTTAGTGCTCAGTGACGGTCAGCAAATCTAAACTGCGGAGCCAGCGAAGGCAAAGCTGCGGCCAGATTGCAGGAAGTTTTTTGTTCTCGCGCACGCCGAAATCGTGGTCGCCAGTCGCGAACACGTGTAACTCGGCCGGAGCCCCGGCGCGCTTCAAGGCCAGATACATGATCACGCTATGTTCCGGGTCGCTGATTTTGTCGTCCGACGAGTGCGCCAGCAGTACGGGCGGCATACCCGCCGGGATGCGCGGAATGTGAATTGTCGCCGACAGCTCGTCCTTTTCTTTCGCCTTGAAATAGCCCGAATAGCAAGCCACCGCGAAGTTGGGGCGGCAGCTCAACTTGTCGACGTCGTCGAGCGGCTCGTACGTCCGCTTCTCGAAATTGGCCGCGGTGGCGACGGCGAGATGGCCGCCGGCAGAGAAGCCGACGATGCCAATCCGCTCTGGATCGATCCGCCATTCCGCGGCGCGGCTGCGCACGAGGCTGACGGCACGCTGGGCGTCGATGAGCGGTCCGAGCGGCGGATCGCCTTTGGCGTCGCCCGCCCGTCGCGGCACGCGGTATTTGAGAATAATGCCCGTCATGCCTTGGGAGTTAAGCCAGGCCGCCACCTCTTCGCCTTCCAGTTCCCAGAAGAGGTCGTGGTAGCCGCCTCCAGGACAGATGATCATGGCCGTGCCCGTGTTCGTCTCCTTCTCGGCGGGATAAACCGTAAGCGTCGGGCGCGTGACGTTGGTAATAAGTTTGGTGGGCCCGTCAATGATGGGCGACTCATAGGATCGGGTTGTCTCATCTCCCGCGATACCCACGTCACCCGGAGGTTCGGCGGGCCAAAGATCGACAACCAACGGCTCGGCGGCGAGCACAATAACCGTTGAACTGTGGACGATAAAGAACAAAACGGCGAATCTTTTCATGAGATGGCAGTGACGCGAAGCACTATGCAGGCATAACTAGGGTGGCATCGGCTCGTCTTGAGCCGTATGGGCAGAGAACCGGCGAGGATTTTTCAACATCTACCAAGTCGAGGCACTTCTCATTCTAGTAATATGCAGTTGCGGTACCAAGTTTAAAGGAATCCCGCTGGGTAAAGTGATCATCATGGATTTCGTCATAGCGTTCGTTCTGGCGGTCGCGATCACGGCGTCGTTCATTACGATCTGCGGTTTGCGGGAGCGTCGGTCGAATCAGCGAGTCGATCATGCAGTGGCCTGCTTTCCCTGCCCAAAATGCTCTCGGCTCCTAGGAACGAATGCCGCGGCAGTAGCAAGGCCAATCTACGTATTAGCCGATCCGGCGGACAACGCCGACCATCGTCGCTAAGTCACGTGCGAGAGGTGTAGCCATTGCTTCACGTTGCGCCTCGACCGGCAAGGTAAGGAGGCCGATTTTCGGATATCCGTGGAAGTGACAGACGCAGAAAATGGATGGGTTACGTTGGATCCAGCCCAACTACTGGCTTTGCAAGAGGAAGCACGAACGAACGCACGACCCGGCTAGCAATCTCAGCTCGTTCTGCCGATAATCGATGGTTCGACGCATCAGCGTTGTGCATCATCGGAACAGAAAACGCGGCCGGTAATTGTATGCAATCCACTGCGGACAAACTCTCGCAGACCACCACCGATTCCATCGAACTCGTTCGGCAGGATTTGCCGAAGGGAAGATTCCGGGCGGTGCTGTTCGATTTCGACGGCACGCTGTCGCTCATTCGCCGCAATTGGCAGAACGTGATGATTCCGATGATGGCCGACGAGTTGGCCGCCACCGGCACGCCTGAATCGCGCGACGAGCTGTTTGCCCACGTCGAAGAATACGTGATGCGGCTCAATGGCAAGCAAACCATCTATCAGATGATGCAGTTGGCCGAGGAAGTTACCCGCCGCGGCGGCCAGCCCCGCACGCCGCTGGAATATAAGCACCAGTATCACGATCTTCTCTGGGCGCAGATCAGCCACCGTGTGGTCGGCCTCCAGCAGGGAACGATTGAAGCGGAGGAGTTGACCGTGCCCGGCACGCATCGGCTGCTTGAACGGCTCAGCGAGTGTGGGCTGACCCTATGGCTCGCCTCGGGCACCGACCTGAAATACGTCGAAGATGAATTGCGGGCGCTGAAGCTGGAACGCTTCTTTGGGCCGCGCGTCTACGGGGCGCTCGACGACCATCACGCCTTCTCCAAAGCGATGATCATCGAGCGGATGATTGCCGAAATGGGCGTCGCCGGCGACGAGCTGCTGGCGTTCGGCGACGGCTTTGTCGAAATCGAAGAGACGCGGCGCGTCGGCGGCGTCGCGGTGGGTGTCGCCAGCGAAGAAGAAACCCGCACTGGTGTCAACGCCTGGAAGCGGCAACGCCTGCTGCGCGCCGGCGCCGACATCATCATCGGCGACTACCGTTGCCAGGAGGCATTGCTGTCGCACCTCGGTTTGTAGGAGCGAAACTCGGCGGCGTTTCGTAGCGGGGACGCATTGGTTTCAGGGATGTTAGCTCGACGCGGCAAGC
>DASSFG010000169.1:0-5901 GCA_035694685.1 Pirellulales bacterium | reverse complement strand
CGTTTTTACGCAATCTCCGCCGGCAACGGCGCAATCCGCCTTCGTCGGTTGCGTGAGCAAGTGCAGATCGCATCGGAGAAGGTGCCATGCGCTCGGTGCGAACTTTGCGCGAGCTGCGCCGGGCCGCCGACTCTTTGAGAGGGAAGTGACTGCCCGCAAGGGCGAGCGACGATGGAAGGAGGCGTTGATGCATTCGTCATTCGGATTTCGTCATTCTTTCGTCATTCGTCATTAGGCATTCGTCATTCACAGCGGTTGGCCGGCGGCTCGCAGATTTCGCATTATCCTTGCCGACATAGGGGGGGTATGAGGCGATTTTTTATCCTTCCCTTTCCTTTTTGCAGCCGATTGTATAATTTAGACAAGCGAAGTTGTCAGAAGTCCCTCAACCAAGCAAAGAGACGGTCAACGATTATGGCATTGGCATTAACGGAAAAGGCCGCGAGTGAAGTCAAGCGGCTGATCGAAGATCAGAAGTACGAGCCCGACATCATGTTGCGCGTGGGCGTCGTAGGCGGCGGCTGCAGCGGTTTTGAATATGCCCTCGGCCTCGACAAGGCCTACGACGAGAAGAACGACAACAAATACGACTATCACGGCGTAACGGTCGTCGTCGATAAAAAGAGCGCCCTATACCTCGACGGCACGACGGTCGATTTCTTCGAGGGCCTCGAGCGGCGTGGCTTTACCTTCGACAACCCCAACGCCGTGAAGAGTTGCGGCTGCGGCAAGTCGTTCTCGGCGTAATGCCAGCCGCTTCCCAACCTTTTTTGCTGCATCAAAGTCCCTCGGCAGGGACGTGTTCCGCGCCGAGGGATTTTTATTTCCTTAGAGTGCGGTGATTCATCGCCGCTTTCCGCCGTGTGGGCGTTGAACTGTCTCGGGGCCTATGCCCCAGGAAATTCGGGGAAACACGCCCGCCGGGCGGATATAATCCCGACATGATCGACGGCCGAGCATTTCTTGCTACGCGGGTCAACCACGGGAATTTCGTCACCGCCTACACGCTTGACGAACTTGAGCGCCGTATCTCCGATGCACGTTTTATCCTGCCGATCTGTTCGCTCGGAACGGCGCCCCAGCGGTTGAGCGAGCTGGGGCCATTGGTCCTGCCGCCCCTTTATCATGAGGCGCTGACCGACGAGTTGAAGGGCCGGATCGTCGAGCGCATCGGGCAATGTTTCCCGTATTGCGATGGCTTGCGCAAGCGGACCCAATGGCAAGGAACACTGGAGGTTGTCGAGTTGCCGCGTGCGGCGCCGCCTTCGTGTCCACCGCCGCGCGTGTTCGCCTTCAGTGTGGATACCGCGGTCGAGGAACACGGCCCGCACCTGCCTCTGGCCACGGACACCATCCAAAGCTACGCGGTGCTGGATAGGCTAGCTGACAAGTTCGACGGTTTTGTTGTCGGGCCGCCAGTCGATTATGGAATGTTGACGTGGGGGCTGGCATTCGGCCTGAGCATCGATCTCACCGCGCCGCTGACCACGCAATACGTCACGGGGTTTGTCAACGCCGTGATGGACTGGCTGAAGCCCGAGTCCATTTATGTGGTCGACGTACACGGCTCGCTCATTCATCGCCAGGCGGTGCATGCGGGGGTGAAGGCGGGCCATTGCCGGCGGCACGGCTTCCGCTGGTTATACGATCCGCTGATGCCGTTCGTGGCCGGGCGTGACGATTTCCATGCCGGTGGCGTCGAGACGGCCATGATCGAGCACATCGGCCCCGACCTGGTCGACGTGCGTTGGTGGCCGGCCCGCGTGGAGGAACTCGCCGCGGAGCAAATGCCTGTGCCATTGGCCGTCGAGCTTTCCCAGGATCTGCCCAAATTCATCGAGCATGTCGAATCGCGTCCGCTCAACGGTATCGTCGGCAACATCCGCAACTATTTCGACGTCGACGCCACCTTGATGCTGGAACGCATGCTGGCCGTCGCGCAAGACGACGTGCAGCAACTGCTGCGAGCCAGAAAAGAAGTGCCATAGAAGCCGCTCGCAGAAACGCAAGTAGGCCGGTCACCGTTGGCCTCCCGCGGCTTTTCGCGGTAAAATCGGCGGTGTCATTGACAGCGAAAAATAGGCACGAGGTTTTGGGTCGATGGTTGGCAAGATTGAGCAATGGGACGACTGTCTTGGTGTGCGTATTCCTCAGTCTGTCGCGGAAAAAGCACAGTTCCGCGCCGGCAGCACGGTGAACATCACCTTGGAGAACGGCCGGCTAGTTGTGGCGCCAGAGGCGCCGATGGTCTTCAACTTAGAAGCATTACTGGCCGGAATCACGCCGGACAACGTTCATGGCGAAACCGATTGGGGGCCGGCTGTTGGAAATGAGGTCTGGTAATGGCGAAAGACTAATTGATCCAATTCGACGCGGCCACGCCTCTTCATAAAGGTCGCTCCGCGACAAGCCAAAGCGGCGATGAATCGCCGCACTCCAAAGTATTCAACTGCTGGCGCTGCGGTAGCTGGAGAGGGCGATATGAAATACGAGCCTCGATACGACGAGGCTGGCACACGTCGCGACGAGGGCCAGTGCGGCCAGCCACCAATTGTCGGGGTCGAGCGGCTTGGCGAGCAGCCGCGCCGGCACGTTTACCACCAGCAAGATTGGCACGGCAAACGTAAAGATGCGCCGCAAGGGCGTGCCGATCGGTCCCCGGTAAATCTCCATCGGGTAGCGCGAGAAATTCGTGATGTAAAACCAGAAGTCGTACAGACTCTGGTTCCGGCCCAGCCAGACGCTCGCGCTGGAAAGCACGATCATCAGGCTGTAGAGCACCGCAACCCCGCAGGCCACGTAGATCGGATAGAGCAGCACTTGCACCAGCGGCGGCTGATACGACAGCCTGGCCAGCGAATAGCCGAGCAAGCCGGCGGCGAAGATGAAGTTAGCCAGGCTCGACCACTCGATTTTTTCGAACGAGATGAGAAACTGCGTGTCGATCGGCTTCAGCAGCGCGAAATCGAGCCCGCCCGTGCGAATCAGCTCGCCGAACTCATTTGCGTTGGGCATGAAGAACGTCTGTACCAGGCTGTTGACGAAGAGCGTGGTGGCGAGAAACACGAAGAACTCGTATTGATGCCAGCCCGTGTTGGCCCCGATTTCGGCCGTATATTGAAAGATCAGCACGTAGAAGCCGAGGTTCATCAGCACCCACGACAGCGACGAGACGCAGTCGATGATGAAATTCGCGCGGAACGTCATATCGCGCACCAGGCTATTGCGGGCGAACGTCGATAACACGCGGAAGTAGTTGGGACGTTCTGACATCATCCTCCAAATCCACTATATCGCCGATAGCCTCGGTAAAGCGCTAGCCGGCTGGCGGCCACGAAGAACAAGAGCCAGAAGAGCTCCAAGAGCAATTCGTGTACGAGCCGCTCGCCTTGGATTTTGCCGAGAAAGACGGCCGCGGGAAAGTAGGCCAGGTATTTCAGCGGCAAGAGTTGTACGAACTGGCCGGCCTTGCCGGGCAACATGTCGATGGGGAACATGTGTCCCGAGAAAAAGAAGTTGAACAGCATGTAGACGAACAACAGCGAGCTAACCTCCAAGAACCAGAAGCCGATCGTCCCCAAGGTGGCTTCCAAGAAGAAGCCGAGCAAAAAGGCCATCACCAGCGATAACAGGAATGCGGCCAGCGTGCCTATGTCGGGCCAGCCGGGAAAAAAATCGCGGCAGAGAA
The DNA here is from genome assembly GCA_035694685.1 of Pirellulales bacterium. Taxonomy (GTDB): domain Bacteria; phylum Planctomycetota; class Planctomycetia; order Pirellulales; family JAICIG01; genus DASSFG01. The sequence goes on along the minus strand of DASSFG010000169.1, from coordinate 2,213 downwards.
AAAACACCAAGGCGAAGGGCGCCGCGGCCACGGTGTAATATACCATTTTATGCGCCACGCGGCCGAGCAAGAGGAAGCCGATCAGGTCGACCGGCTGAATGAGGAACTTCTTGATTTCGCCGTTGCGGATTTGCAGGGCGATGCCCGACGCCAAGCCGGGCATGCTCGAAAATGCCCGGCCGACCATCGTGAGCAGGTAGTAGGCGATGAAGTCGTGGTAGCTATAGCCGGCAATGCTGGAGTCGCCGTTGGCGGTGAACACGGCCTTCCAGAGAAACACTTGTGTCACGATGGGCAAGAAGCGCATCAGCGTACCGAGTGCGAAATCGCCGCGGTACACCAACCGCTCTTCCAAGCAAATTCGCAAGATCGTCCACCAGGTTCGCATCAATAAGCTACGTCTCAGCGCACCTCGTGAGGGAGGGGGCGGCCGGCGAGGCCGGCAAAGAGGTTGTCGAGCGACATCTCGGCCATACGATGCCGCGTTTCTACCGTGGCGCTGCCGAGGTGCGGCGAGATGATCACGTTCGAGAGCGAAAGCAGGCGGTGCTCGCGCGGTAAAGGCTCGGGGTCGGTGACGTCTAGCGCGGCCGACGAAATCTGACGACGCTCCAGGGCCGCGGTCAGCGCTTCGGTATCGACCACGGCACCCCGCGCCAGGTTGATCAGCGTCGCCGTCGGTTTCATGCGGGCCAAGGCGGCGGCATCGATCAGGCCCGTCGTCTCCTTCGTCAGCGGACAACAGAGCATCACGTAGTCTGACTGCGACAGCAGTTCAGCAAAGCTGACGTGCCTGGCGCCGAACTCGCGCTCGGCGTCGGCCCGACGATGGCGGTTGCAGTACAGTACCGCCATGTCGAACGCGCGTGCGCGGCGTGCGACTTGCCAGCCGATGCGCCCGAGGCCCACAATACCCAGCTTGCTGTGGTGCACCTCACGGCCGAGCAGGTAGCCCGGATCGTAAACCGTAAACTCCGGCGAGCGAGCGTAACAGTCGCCTTCCACCAGCCGCCGCGCGGCGGCCAGCAACAGCGTAAAACCCATGTCGGCCGTGGCGCCGTCGAGAATGCCCGGCGTGTTGCCCACGGGAATGCCGCGGGCAGCCGCTTCCGCCAGGGCGATATGATCCACGCCCACTCCGTAGTTGCTGATCACGCGCAGGCCCGGCAAGCGGTCGAGCATGGCGCCGTCGACATTCGGATGTCCGTACGTGTAAATCGCGTCGATCGACTCTGTGCTGCCTTCGAGAGCGACCTGCCACGGCAGCCACTGCACGCGGTCGGCGGCAAGTTCGAGGATATCGGCGGCGAGTGGGCCGTCGGCGACAACGCGGGCGGGAGAGGGAACAGTCATCACGGCTTGGGTAGGTGGGACCGGCCTCGGGCGAATGGGTTCGATTGGCGAAACGAAAGACCGACAAAGTTTATGCTGGATTCTTCCGCTCCGCCACCACCGCGCCTGCCTGGTAGGGTGGGAGCGAGCGAGTGGAACGAGCGCCGGCCCACCACGTATCGCCGAAAATGGTGGGCCGGCGAAGCGCAAGCTCGCTTGTCCCACCCTACACAAACTCACCTTTGCGATACGACCCGCGCGTCATGTTGACGGACTTCGCTCCATAGCTTATGCCTACGTTCATCCTGAACACGGAGCTCACCATGAAAATTCAGATTGTCTTCTACAGCATGTATGGCCACATCTATCGCATGGCTGAAGCGGTGGCGGCGGGGGCGCGCGAAGTGGCGGGAGCTGACGTTGGCTTGTGGCAAGTGCCGGAGCTGATGCCCGAGGCGGCGCTGGAAAAGTCGGGCGCGAAGCAAGCTCGCCAGGCGTTCGCTCATGTTCCCTTCGCGCAGCCCAGCCAGCTTGCCGAGGCGGACGCGATCATCTTCGGCACGCCTACGCGCTTCGGCAACATGTGTTCGCAGATGCGCAACTTCCTCGATCAAACGGGTGGCTTGTGGGTGCGCGACGCGCTGGTCGGCAAGGTGGGTAGTGTGTTTGCCAGCACGGGAACGCAACACGGCGGACAGGAAACAACCATTACCAGCTTCCACACTACGCTCTTGCACTTGGGAATGATCATCGTGGGCGTGCCCTACAGCGAGAAACGGCTGGTCACGATGAAAGAGATCACCGGCGGCACGCCTTACGGCGCCACCACGCTGGCCGACAGCGACGGCTCTCGCCAACCTTCCGAGAACGAGCTCGCCATC
>DASSFG010000168.1:0-3333 GCA_035694685.1 Pirellulales bacterium | reverse complement strand
AATGGCGCAAGCGGATGTGCCATCGTACGGCCGCCGCCCTCGTGCCATTTTGCATTTTGCATTTTGCATTTTGCATTTTGACTTGTTCCGCCGGGGTCTGACCAATTCCGCGGCATGAATCTTCGCGGGCAGAAGTGAAATGGAACGTTTGCAGTCCGGACGGAACATGGAAACGATCCGTGTTTCAGTCCGTGTTTCGTCAGTACCCCCTTCGCATGCGCTGGCGCCCTGGTAGTGTCCTAACAGTGAGTCGGTCAATGCTGGACCCCATCCGCCTTGCGCGGATGGTGAACAAGACGGTGAGCTAGAACAGCAACTGCAAAGCAGTTTCACCAGGCCCCATCCAGCTTGCCTGGATGGTGAATAAGATTGCGTTTTGGCTATCCACAGCGGAAAATCTGCTTCACCATCCAGGCAAGCTGGATGGGGTCGTGGCCGTCGTCGGTTTCGACTACTAGCTCACCGTCTCCTTCACCACCGAGGCAAGCTCGATGGGGTCGAGCCCAATGGTTGCAAGGCCAGATCACGCTTAGAACACCGCCGGCGCCCTCTGAAATTTGACTTTTGACTTTTGTATTTTGCAATTTGACTTGCATCATGTCGCGACCCATCTCCTCCAGAAACGCCGCCCTGTTCGTCAGCGTTTTGCTGCTGGGCGTCGCGGTGCGGTTGTATGGGGCGATTGTATATGCCAGCGACGCCAATTTCGATTTCAGGGACCCGCAAGACATCGCCGCCGCGAAGACGTGGGCGACGATCTTGATCATGGCTCTCGCCGGATCGCTGATCGGCGCGGCGGTCGGTTATCGTTGGAATCGCACCACGGCAGCGCTGATGGGCCCAGTCGGCGCGGCGGTGGCGGCGGCCCATTATAGTTGGCTGCTGGGCGCCTTCCTTGGCATCCCGGCCGGGTTGCTCACGGCCTGGCTCGGCCCACGGCGTCTGGCCATCATCACGCTGGCCTGCGTGGTAGCAGTGACGATCGGCCTCGCCAGTGGCTACGCCCTGGGCGCCGTCTACAACGCTCCAGTCCATCCGCTCGCATTCCTCGCCGCCCTCTTGTGCGACGTCGCCGCTCTGGCCGTGATCAGCCGCCTGAAAAATGGCAACTGGGTCCAAGCTGCCCGACTCAATGCCGCGAGTCAAGCATGTTGCAGGGTGCCTGTGCCCGTTTTTTTACAGTCTGCGATCAACGTACTTTTGGCAAAGCCTTTTCCTCTCGATGGCGAGGCCTCCGGTCTCCGACGTATCGCCAGCCGTTTTGCTTTGCCGGCGATGACCCTGTTGGCCGTAATCGTGTGCATTCCGCTAGGGATCACGCTGGAAAGCGTCGCCTGGCTGCGCCGCGTAGACCGCAAAAGTCAGCCCGAGCTGCGTCGATTGAACGTGGGGTGTTTGACACGGGGGCTCTGCCAGTTTGATACCTGGAACGCATCCCGGGAATTCCGTCCGAGCGATCTTCGCAAACTGCGGCGGTTTGACGGCATCAGGTACTTCCGTTTGAACCGCGGCGACTTCGACGACGACTCGTTGGCGCTCCTCAGCGAGTGGCCAAGGTTGGAGCTGCTCGATTGGAACAGCGTCGCCGATCGCCGCACTCGGCGAACGGGAGGTTTGCACTGGAGCTCAGCCGTCGATCTGATCCACACGCGCGTGACGGGCGCGACGTTCGCGAAGCTGCCGCCTTCCCTCACGGACCTATGGCTCATTGGTACCCCCGTGACCGACGAATCGCTACAACACCTCAGCCGGCTATCGGCTCTCGAATCGCTCTACCTCGCCGACACACACATCGGCGACGCCGGCGTTGCCAACCTGGCCGGTTCGTCGGCTCTGCGATTCCTCGATTTGAGCGGCACCAAGGTGACCGACGCCGCCCTGGCCTCGCTTGCGCGCAACAACCGCTCGCTGGCGAGTCTCGAGCTCAGATCGACCTCAATCACGGGCACGGGGCTCGCGAACCTCGCCGACTTGCCGAAGTTGACGATCCTCGACCTCAGAGACTGTCGGCTGCTCGACGACGACGCGATCCAAGCGCTGGCCCGCTGCCCATCGCTCGGATCCATTGGACTAAGCGGCACCAAAGTAACGCCGGCAGGCGTCACACGGCTTCGGGCAGCGATGTCCTGGTGCCTGATCGAGTACGGCCAAGACCAATCGCGCCGCGATTGATCGGGATCCGTACTCGCCAGCATCAACGAAAACAGCCACGGATGCCACACAGATCAAACACGGAAGGAAGGCCGACAAAATCCGTGTTTCATCTGTGTTTCATCCGTGGCCACGGCAATCGATGCCCGACGAGATCGAGTAGGACGAAACCAGGCGGCGCTTGCTGGTCGGTAAGGGTTTCGTTGAGAACGTGCCGCCCGCGGTTTGGAACTACGAGGTGTCGGGCAAGCGCGTGTTGACGCAGTGGTTCAGCTATCGTAAAAAAACACGAGAGCGGCCAATCATCGGCGACCGGCGGCCGCCCTCGAAACTTGGAGAGATACAACCCGACCACTGGCTGGCCGAGTACACGACCGAACTGCTCAATGTTTTGCACGTTCTGGCGTTGCTCGTCGAAATGGAACCAGCCCAAGCGCAACATTTGGAGGCGATCTGTGAAGGACCGACACTTAATTTCCGTGGATGAGCTGCGGGCCGCCGGGGCCCTCGACGTTCCCCCCGCATGGCGCAAATCGCTTAGCGCCGGCGTCGAGCGCGGCCAGCTTCCCTTATTTGCCGACGACACCGCTGCCACGAAACATGAGCCGACGGCCTCCGATCCCGACGGCGAAGAGCCGTCGGATGAGCTTCCCTGATTGCCGCAAATCGAATCCGTAGGCTTCCAGCGGTCGCGGCGGATTGCGAACGTTACGCCACCGGGAAGAGGCAGCTTCAACTCGCAACTCGCCCTTGCTGCGCCGTAGGGCTGCAAAAAAGCTCACTGCGCCGCTAAAATGCTCGTATGGATGCCAAGGACCATATTGGCGCAATTGCGGCGATGCACCGCGATCGGCAGCGGAGGTTTGCTGCCGTTGGGCGGTGAGGGTCTGCTGGGAGACACGGGCGAGTCGGACATCACCGGAACGATGAGAAATGCGCACCGCGACTGGGCCAAGCGGGCGCTCGCCGCGATCGAACGCCTGCCTCCCTGGACCGACAAGGATTTCTCGAAAGCGCGCGACCAATTGCAGCGCCCGTTCTCCACCAAGCGCCAATTCTGGGATTACCTTGCCGGCCCGCAGCCGTAAAACGAAGGTACGGCGTTTTGCGAGGGCTGACGGCGTACACGACTCTTCGCGACCGTCCCGGTTGAACTTACCCAGTCGCTTGCTTATGGATCTC
>DASSFG010000167.1:0-7800 GCA_035694685.1 Pirellulales bacterium | reverse complement strand
CGTCCGAGCCGCTGCCGAGGCTGAAGAACGTCTCGGCCACCCAGTTGAGCGAGCTGAAGGTGTTCCCACTGCCGCGCTGCGAGATGCGATCGAGGAACAATTCAAATCCCTTGGAAACGGCGGACCGCTCTTCCTCCTTTTGCTCTTGCCGCAGCCGTTGAAGCTGCTGCTCCAACTCGCGGCCCAGGGCAATGTAAATCCGCGTCAACTGACTGGCGGCGTTGGCGTCGCCCGAGGCGCTCACCAGCTTATCGAGGGCTTCCATCGTGTTTTCGGCCTTATCGAGGGCCTGGGTTGCCACGTAGGCCCGTAGTGCCAGCTTGTAGGTGTCGATGCCGAAGTTCCCTTGCTTGGTCAATGGATCGTCGGCTGTCACGAGTGTCAGTGGGCCGATCTTGGAATCATTCAACAGATCGAGCGCCTTGGCCGCTTGCCCGGCTTCCATGTCGATCTGCGCCAGCGACAAGGCGGCGGCGGCGATGGTCAGCGTAACCGGCGCGTTGCCGGCATCGACCGCCGCACGGGCACGTTTGAGGCCGTCGTCGAGCATCTTGCGGGCGGATTCGAGCATCTTGTCGATCTCGGCCTGCGGCGGGCGGTCTGATTCGTCACGCCGCGCGGCCCGCACGTAGGAACCCCAGAGGGCTTGCCCGGCTTTCAGCTCGGCATCGCCGCGACGGGGTGAATCGGCCGGAATCTTGGCCAGATACTCCAGGGCCTTGTCGATCTGGTCTTCGGCCAGGGAGATCTGTAACAACAGGCTCCAGGCTTCGTCGGCTTCCTCGCCGCCCGGCCAGGCCGAGGTAATGAAGTCGGCCAGCTCCACCATCTTGTCGCGATCGAAGTCGTTGCTTAACTGCGCCTTGCGGGCGGCCTCGTAGGTCTGCACGAAAGCGGCCATGGCAATCTTGGCGCACTGCCGGCCGCCCTGGCTTTTGGGGTAGTTCTTGGCGACGAACTCGCCTAGCACGGCCGAGTCGTAGTAGTTGCCCCCCTGGAAGTCGAGATAGCAGAGGTAGTAGCGGGCGATGTTGACGTTGTCGAGCGGCGTTTCGTCGTCGCGCAGCTCCAAGGCGAGTTTGAAGTACTGAACGGCTTGCTCGCCGAGCTCGGCGGCCTCCTTTTTATACTTGGGTATGTTCGCTTCGTCTTTCATCAGCGGGGCGTTCTTGACGGAAGTCAAGCGGTCTTGCTGGCGGTCGAGGGCTTCTTTGGCGCGGTCGAGCGCCTCGACGAAGTTGGTCGGCTCTTGCTGTTGATCGCCTTCGGTGCCGAGCAACTTGCGGTAAAGCTGCTGGGCCTGGTCTCGATAGGCGTTGTTGAACGACGACGCCTTCGACACGAACTGCGCCTGTTTCTTGGCGGCCAGCAGCAGGCCCTTCTTGCGCTGCTGATCTTCCGGCTTGGTCAGCGTGTCGGCCAGCAGCTTGTTGGCCAGCGCGGTGAAATAGGCGATGCCCAGACCGTCGGGCGTGCGAGTATCGGCGGGCAGGGCCTTTTCCAGCCACTCCTCGCCGCGGGCGGAGGCCGTTTCGTAGTTCTTCTCGTTTTCCGAGGTCAGGCATTGCAGCGTGAGGTGCAGGGCCGTCGTCTTCAACGGCCGCAGGGCGGGGTCGTCGCCCTGGGCGAGCAGCGTTTCGTAGTTGCCGACGGCCCGCTTGGTGTCACCCAGTTCCTGGTAGCATTGTCCTTCTTTCAAACGGGCCATCAGGCCGACCAGCAGCCGGCGATGCTTATCATAGAGCGACTTGTATTTTTCAGCCGCCTCCTGCATTAGCTTCTTGTAATCGGGCGAACCCTTGTCGTAGCTCTTAGCCAGCTCCTGCACCACGCCGGCGGCCAGCATCTGCGCACGCAACAGGTCGCCGCGGGCTTGCTCACGGGCCTTGATCTTATCGGCCTCTTTTTTGGGGTCGTAATACTTTTTGAATTCCTTCGAGCGGGCCAGGAACTTCGCCTCCGCCTCGTCGAACACTTTCTTGGCCTGCTGGAGCATGTCGCGACCGTCCTTGCTGAGCGAGTCTTTCTTGCCGGAGTTCGATGGCCGGTCGGCCTGAAAGAGCAAGCTGCGTCCGCGTTCGACGAGCACGTTGCCCAACTCCGTCTCGGCGCTGGCCGCTTTGGGGTTCGATGGGTTCTGCTTCAGGAAATCGGCGAACCGGTCGCGGGCCTGGTCGAGCAGCTTCGTCTTGGCGGCGGCATCATTCTCGGCACGGGCGTTTTCCACCAGCAGCCGCCCCTCTTCGAACGTCAACTCCTGCTTCTGGCCCTCGGTGATCAATGGGCTGCTGCGCATGAGCTGCAGGTAATCGAGGGCCACGTCGAACAAGCCCTGCTCCTTCAGGCCCTCTAAAAAGCGCTCGTAGGCTTCCTCCGCCGGTAGGCGGGCCGGCTGCAATAACAGGCCGCCGGCCAAAAGGCTGATGCCAAGCCAAGCCAAACGGCGGCCAACGAAGCGGGGCACTCTCATTCCGATCGTCCTCGAAGCATGAAGATAGGCGCGCGGGGCCGGTGCGTTCCGGAGACAGCCGGCCAGACCACGTTCGTGAAGTTGCATTCTCTGCTCCAGCTTATAAAGTCAAAACGCGCGAAGCAAGGAACTCCTTAAAGTTTGTGCTCGCACGAGGGTGTCGATGAAGTCGCGCCAACCTGCCCGGTCGTATACCAGGGGCTCAAGCTGTTGGGCAATCGCCGTAATCTCGGCCAAGGAACACTGTTCGGCAAACGGCGACCCGGCCAGAAGTTCGGCGGCGAGTGCCGCCAAGGCGGCCTGCCGCCAGGCGACCGGCGCCGCGTCGAAGTCGGCGGCAAACCCTTCAGCCCGTAAGACGGCGGTCGCAGTGGCGGCCGTCTCAGTGTCGACCGGATGACCGCGTTTCGCACCGGCCAGCCGGACTTCAAGTAGCTCTGCAAGCGGATCGCACTCGGCGATCTCGATTTCACAAAGTGTAACCGCCGCCCCACCGAAAAGCAGGGTTTGGTTCGTTTCTTCGCCGTCGTCGTGAGATTGGCTTCCGAAATCTGAGCCCGGCGGAGCGTAGCCGAGAATACGATAGCGCACGACGTGATCAGGCTTAAACGTCAACTTGAAGCCCGGGGCAGCCTTCTGATCGGAGCGTTCAGCGTGTTCAACGCCTGCCGGCATGACGGCGGCGATCATTACCAGCCAACGACTCGTGCCGCTCAGAGGATCTTCGGTCAACGCACTCTGACCGGGCGGGGTAAAAGGGCTAGGCGCCGTCGCCAACCGGATGGAAGGGCCGGCGAGATCCTCGTTACTCAGGCCATAATCGATGCCCGCCACCACCTCCTCGACATGAATGTCGGCGAACCTGGGGAGCAGACCCGAATGGATTTGCTGCCGCAAGAAGCGATAGCCCGCATCGGTGTAAACCAGCGGCGTCTCGACCGAGGCTGCTTCTGCACACACCAGCCAGGGCAAGAGCCCTGTTTGCCGAAAGAAACGATCGTTGAACCGCCGGGGATCGGTCAAGCGCACGGCCGCGCGTTTGATTGTTCGCGCATCCAGGCGGCTGAATGCCGATGAATCGAACGTGGGCACGGAATAGGACGCATAATTTGCCGCGGCGATGGCCAACGGCTGGCCGCTCATCGCAGCCACGTTTTGGACCTGCGGCGACGAAGTGCGGATTTGCTGCAAGTCGTCATCATCGACGGCCGAAAACTCCAGGTCGACCGACGACTCCAGCTCGCTCGACATCTGTTCGACGAACGGATCGACGAGTTGGCTAACGGCCACGAGCGATGGTCGCCCTTCGCCGGCCCAGGCCCGCCCTTCGAAACGCGGGGCGACAAACGCCACCACCGACAGCGTATAACCCATTCCCACGAGGAACACAGCCGCTGCCGCCGCCGCACGCTTTAGGGTGAGACAAGCGAGCTTGCGAGCGCCGGCCGGTTCAAAGTCCAAAGTCCAAAGTCCAAAGTCCAAAGTTGCTGCCGCCAGGTCGCGCTCCGTAACAGGCTGCGCGAGCGTCTGACAACGCGCCAGCAAATCCGCCGGCAATGGCAGGTCGGCCAGCGCGCCGTCGAGATCGGTGTCGTCGGCCAACGCAAGGGCGCGCAAGCGTGACAACAGGCCGGCGGGCACCGACACTTCGTTCAGCCGGCGGGCTAGTTCGTCGTCGAAAATAGCAGTGCGACTCATAGGTTTCTTCCGGCCCCCTCTTGGCTGATTGCCAACCAATGCTCGCGCAATTGTTGCCGCGCGCGGCTGACGCGCGACAGGACCGTGCCCAACGGCACGCCGAGCACGTCGGCCGCTTCCTGGTGGGTCAGCTCACCGACCACCACCAACAGCAACGTCTCACGCAGCTCCGCGGCCAGACGGCCCAGCGCCTCTTGCATCTCGTCGCTGTAGGGATCGACAGACGGTGCATCGCCTTCGACGGCGGGCTCATGCTCGGGCATGAGCCGAGCCCCGGGCCACCACGAACGTCGCCGGCAGCGGTCGGCCACCCGCCGGCGCAGGATGGCAGCCAGCCAGGCCCGGTCACCACGGCCGGCCTGGTAGTGCGGGCGGCTTTTCCAGGCCGAGCGAAAGGTGTCTTGCACGACGTCCTCCGCCTCGTGCCGATCGCCGATTAACCGATACGCCAGCCGGTACATGGCAGGGCCATGCTCCGATACCAAGCGATTGAATTCGGCCAGCGATAGCGACACGACAAGACGGTATACAAGAAAGGACCGTTAGCACCGACTCAATCCACCATTCTATTCGTTGCCGGACAGCTTGGTTATTCCCGACATGGCGAGATTGTGGTGCAGGCCTGGCTCCGTTGTCCTAAAATAGTGAGTTGGTCACGACTTCGGGGTGGCACAGGCGGGCGGAGCGTCCGCCGGCCCGCGCTTCGCAGCAGCTATTCATGAGCCCATCTTACGCAATGAAACCTTCGCGACTCGCCTCGTGGCTGGCCCGCGCGGCTTCGTTGACGTTCTTTTTGCTGTCGCTCGGGTACTTGCTGCACACCTCGCACGATCCCGTCGTGTTGGGTAAATACGACGCCGAGTACGTCGTCTTTCTGGCCGTGCTGTTTCTCGTCATGGTGCCGGCTTTTCACTACCTGGCGCGGTTCTGCTCCGTCGCCCACGAGTTGAAAACGCGGTCGGGCAAGACGTTTGTCGTGCGTCCTCGCCACAAACTGGCGGCATTGTTGCTATTGGGCGGCGGAGCTTACCTGGCGGCTCTCGCCTATGCCGACCGGCTCGTACACAGCCGAACGATGACCTACGGTGGCGATGGCTTCCATCCGTATCTGCAAAACACTCCAGTACCGAACGACGCGGCACAGCACGTCAATCGTTGGGGCTTCCGTGGCGACGATTTCGACCAGCAGAAGGTCGATCATACGTTTCGCATCTTCGTCTTCGGCGGATCGACCGTCTATTGCGGTACCGTGCCCTTCGAGCAAACGCATTGCCGCCTCCTCGAAAAACGGCTGCGGGAGGTTTACCCCCAGTATCGCGTCGAGGTGCAGAACATCGGGACCGATTGGCATACGAGCGAGCACGACACGATCAAGCTCTTGTTTTATGCTCAGGACTTTTCGCCCGACCTGGTGATCACCTTTCACGCCATCAACGACCTGGCCCGCAGCCTCACGCCCGACATGTTCGGCGAAGGCCAGTATCGCTCCGACTATCGTCATTACCTGGGAGCGGCGGCCAACCTGGTGACAGGCGGGCGGAAGGTGCCTTGGTCGCTGGGCGCGGGGCATTGGTGCTCCGACCTGCGGTTCGACCAGATTCGTCTCGCCGGCCCTGACGGCAAAGGGTTGGCCGGGGTGCGAACGTCGTTCGTGCCCAAGGCACGACCCGTGGAGATCACCGAGTGGAAGAGCCTGCCGGCCTTTCAGCGCAACCTTCGCGACTTCGTCACCATTGCCCGCTCGAAGGGGATGCAGGTATTGCTCGCCACTCAACCGTCACTGTATCGCGACGACCTGACCGAAGAAGAGCGGCAACTGCTCGTATTTCCATTGACCCACTTTTTCAATGGCAAGCGGCCTTCGCTCATCTCCATGATCGACGGCATGCGTCAATTCAACGCCGCCACGCGGCGGCTGGCCCAACAACTCGACGTGGAGGTGGTCGACTTGGAGCAGCGGATGCCGAAGACGACCGCCTACATGTACGACGACGTGCACTACACGCCCGCCGGCAACGAGCTGGTGGGCAACGCCTTCGCCGAGCACATCATCGGGGCGAAAATCATCGACCGCGTGATGGCGGAACGCACCAAAACTCCTGCCGGTGACACTCAAGTTGAGTCGAACGGGACCGCGAAACAGACACCGTAAGGCGACGATCAGCACCTGCACGCGGTGATAGCCGGCGGTCGGACGAGAAGTGGTTGCCGTTGCTGGTCGCGGCTTGTACGATCGGATTGGGGCAGCAGCGAACTCGGCAAGCTTCGCTTCGTTCGATGTACGTAATTTTCGGAGGTCCAGGCAAATGCCATCGCCGTTTCCGGGCATGGATCCGTATTTGGAAGGTGACGACGGCGGACGATCATGAAGGCACAAGCCTTTCGCGGCAATCTGATCTTGCCCGACCGTGTTGTGGAGGGCGGCGAATTACACGTCTCCGGCGGTCGAATCGTTGAGGTGCTGGAAAGTCCATCGGCGTCGATTTCGGGCGAAGGCGAACTAATCGATGCCGGCGACGGTTTTATCGCGCCGGGTTTTATCGACCTGCACGTTCACGGCGGCGCGGGGGCCGATTTCATGGATGGCACGTCCGAGGCCGTCGGCCGCGTGTTGGCTGCGCATCTGCGGCACGGCACGACGGCAGTTGTGGCCACAACCACCGCCGCGCCTCACGAGCAGATTATGGCGACGCTCGCGAGCTGCCGATCGCATCGCGACGAGCGTCGCACAGGCTGCGCTCGCCTGCTGGGCGTTCACCTCTACGGCCCCTACTTCCGGCCCGAGGCGCGCGGTTGCCACCCCGGCGCTCCCATCCGCCCGCCAGAACGCCGCGAGTATGAAGAGTACCTCTCCACGGGCGTCGTCGCCACGGCGTCCGTCGCGCCGGAGTTACCCGGCGCGGAGTTATTTGTGCGAGCGTGTATCGAGCGCGGGGTGATGGCAGGCGTCGGACACAGCTATGCCACCTTTGCAAAAATGGCCGAGGCCGTGCGGTGGGGAGTGCGGCACGTCGATCATCTGTATTGCGCCATGTCAGACCGGGCGAAATTGCGACAGGAGCAGACGTATCCGATGCGCGGCGGCGTACTGGAAGCCACGCTCTACTTCAACGAATTGACCACGGAAGTCATTGCCGACGGCAAGCACCTGTCACAAGAACTGTTGTTGCTCGCTCTGAAAATCAAAGGCCCCGATCACCTGGCGTTGGTGACCGACTGCAACCGGGCGCTCGACATGCCTGACGGCGACTATATCTTTGGTCCCGTCGACGGCGGCGAGCCTTTTGTGCGGCACGACGGCGTCGGATTGATGCCCGACCGCCAAGCACTCGCCTCGAGCGTGCAGGGCATGGACTTTATGGTGCGCACGTTCATAAAATTGACCGGTTGCCCCATCTGGCAAGCGGTGCGGCTGGCTTCGCTCACACCGGCACGCATCGCCGGCTTTGACCGCGAATACGGCAGTCTCGAAGTCGGCAAGCGAGCGGATCTTTTGGTCCTCGACAGGCAGTGGCAAATAGAAGACGTTTACATTGACGGAACCCGGCACGAGGTAATGCAGTAGACGGTAGACGGTAGACGGTAGACGGGGACCACGAACGCCCTGTCTACCGTCTACCGTCTACCGCCTA
>DASSFG010000166.1:0-2485 GCA_035694685.1 Pirellulales bacterium | reverse complement strand
TGGCCGCAGCCCGCCGGCTGGACGAAGAGCATCAGCATGCCGTCTTCGCCGGAATCGAAGGATATGTCAAAGCCGAGGGCAGCTTTCCCGCCGGGGCGGCTGGCGCCAGCCTGTTGCCGGCCGACACACGCTTGAGTTGGCAAGCGACTTTGCTACCTTACTACGGACATCTTGACTGGCATGGCGAGCTGAGCTTCGCGCGAAGTTGGAACGACCCGATCAACGCTCGAGTGACTCGACGGCCGCTCGATCTCATGGTCAACCCGGCGTTGGGGCCGGGCGTAACCAAGGCCGGCTTTCCGCTCACGCACTATGTGGGCGTTGCCGGTCTGGGGGACGACGCCGGCGAATTGGACGCGAACGACGATCGCGCCGGCATTTTCGGTTTCCGGTCGCGACTCGGGACGGCGCAAATACCCGACGGCGCCTCAAACACCGTCGCCCTGGCCGGCGTGTCGCAGAAGTTGGGGCCCTGGGGCCGCGGCGGCGACGCCACCGTGCGCGGCTTCAGCCAACGCCCGTACGTGAACGGCCCGGACGGCTTCGGCAGCGGCCAGCCCGATGGCATGCTTGTGGCGATGGCGGACGGTTCGGTGCGTTTCCTGCCCAAAGACTTCGACTCCGCCGTGCTGGAGCAGCTCGTCACGATCAGCGGCGGCGGTCGTCCCGAAGCGGTCGCGTCGGTCCCCGACAAGCCGATTGTGCCACGTCCGCCGCCGCGCCCGCCCGACGAGCCCGCCGCCAAGCGTAAACCGCCGCCGAAGCAACCGCAGGTTGACCTGACAGAGCGCCTCGGCGAACGCGTTGCGTCCATCGAGCTTCCTCCGACGACCTTGGCCGAACTGGTTGACCTGCTTTCGCAGATCAGCACGGTGCCAATCGCGCTTGACCGGCATGCGCTGGAAGCCGCCGGCGTCGAGCCCGACGTGCGCGTGACGTTGTCGTTAACCGACGCCACCATCACTGACATCCTGGACGAAGCGCTTCGGCCGTACGACCTGAAGTACGTCGAGGTGGGCGGACAGCTCGTCGTTACCGCCCCACCCGACAGCGAACGGCCCCTCGAACAGACCCAACTCCACGTGGCCGATCTGGCCGCTTCGGCCGAAGACGCCGAGCAGCTTGCCAGGCTAATTGAAACGTTCGTCGTGCCCTCGGCCTGGCAGCGGGCCGGCGGGGCCGGCTCGATCGAAGTTGCCGATCGGACGCTCGCGCTGGAACAAACGGCAGCGGTCGCTGGCGAGACGGCCGATTTTCTCGACAAGTTGCGATTATGCCGGGAACGTCCCGTGGCGCGTCGCGAGGGACGGCGATTGTCGCTTGCCACGCGGGGGACTCGTGCGGCCGAAAAGCTGGCCAAGCCGGTGACCGCCACCTTCGCCGAACCGACGAGGCTCAAAGACATTGCGGCCCACCTACAAAAGACCGTCGGCATCGAAATCGTGTTCGATGGCCTGGGCCTGGCCGAGGCCGGCGCTTCGCCGGCCGTGACAGCGAAGTTCGCCGCCAACGAGGAGCCGTTGGGCGAGGCGCTCGATCACCTGCTTGAACCTCTTGGGCTTGGTTACCGCGTGCTGAGCGGCCCGAAAACTGAAATCACGTCGGACAGAAAGATTGCCGAAGACCTGGAACTGGAGTTTTACCCGGCCAGCTCGCTGCTGGCCGGCGACGGCCACGACGCGGATAGCCTCGCTGCTCGCATTCGCAAAGAGGTCTCTCCTGAAAGCTGGAGCGTCGACGGCGGCCCAAGCGTGTTGACCATCGACGGGCCTTCGTCCTATCTGATCGTCCTCGCCCCACAACCGGTACAAATCGAGCTCGAGCGCTGGCTAACGGCCCAGCCTAAGGCCAAGCGTTCTAAATGACAACTTGGATGCTAGTGGGCTATTCTTCTCCGGTCGTGGGCTATTCCTGTGTCCCTGACGATTCGGCCTTCTCTGCCCGGTGTTCGTCTGCGAGCTTTTGCCAATCAGCAAGTTCGTCGGTAATCCATCTTGGCACCGAGTAAGTCGCTCGCCTTCTGCGGAGAAGGAAGCCGCAGATGTTCTCCATGTGTCTCATGATCGAAGATGGGCCAGCACCTGTTCGGTGGTAAAGGTGGGGCCTTGCGGACCTTCGGCCAATCGTGTCCGTGCCGCCGCAATTTCTTCTTCCCGCGGGGCGGGCGTGATGAACCCTACCAACCTTCCATTGGGGTCGCGTACCTGTACTGTGCGCCCTGCGCTGGCAATCATCTCCGCCTCGGAGAAGCCATAGACAGGATACCTCTGGGAAGATCGGTTGGTTTTTGCCTTTTTGCCCATGCTTAAGGGCATTGCGATCATTCTAACGCCGTTTGAATGGCTGCCCCAGTGGTCCGAAGGGGGGGCCGCAATGCGGCAATCTGCATCGAATGCACCGCCAGAGACGGTTTGCCGCCAACAACCGCCCAGAACACACGAGTGGTGTTTGGGTGCGCTTCAATGCGCTCGGTCGATGTGACCGA
>DASSFG010000165.1:0-14233 GCA_035694685.1 Pirellulales bacterium | reverse complement strand
CGTTGGTCAGCCTGTGCGCGTTTCCCGATTGCACGCACAATCACGAGGCGGGCTGCGCGGTGAAAGACGCCGTGGCCGACGGCTGGCTCGACGCCCGGCGTTACGAGAGCTATCTGCACCTCTTGGCCGGCGAGGTAGAATAACTGCCTTTGGTGTGCGGCGATCCATCGCCGCTTTCCTTGGCGGCGGAGCCGCTTTCTGTTGTTTATATTTCCAGTGAGTTGAGTACTGTCATGCAGAAAACGACTGTTGCCGAGGCGAGGAAGGCCGCCGCCGTGGGACGTGAGGTGCGGCTCGAAGGATGGGTGCGGACACGTCGCGATTCCAAAGGCGGGTTCAGCTTCCTGGAGATCAACGACGGCTCGTCGTTCGGCAACGTGCAGGTCATTGCCGATGGTTCTCTAGCCAATTACGAAAGCGAGATCAAACGGCTCGGCGCCGGCTGCAGCGTGACCGTCGCAGGGCTGGTGAAAGCGTCGCCCGCCAAAGGGCAAGAAACCGAGGTTCAGGCCACGCGGATTGACGTGTACGGCTGGGCCGATCCGGAGACGTATCCCCTGCAAAAGAAACAACATTCCTTCGAGTTCCTGCGTACGCTCGCCCATCTGCGGCCGCGCACCAATACCTTCGGCGCCATTGCGCGCATGCGGAACTGCGTGAGCCGCTCGATCCATACCTTTTTTCAGGAGCAGGAATTTCTCTACGTTCATACGCCCATTGTCACGGCCAGCGATTGCGAAGGTGCGGGCGAGATGTTCAAGGTCACCACGCTCGACATGGCCAACGTGCCGAAGACGGAGGGCAAGGTCGATTATTCCAAAGACTTCTTTCACCGGCCTGCCTATCTCACAGTGAGCGGGCAGTTGCAGGGAGAGATTTTTGCCTGCTCGCTGGGCAAGATTTACACCTTTGGACCGACGTTTCGAGCGGAAAACTCGAACACCTCGCGACACCTCGCCGAGTTCTGGATGGTCGAGCCCGAAATGGCCTTTTTCGAGCTGGACGACAACATGGATCTGGCCGAGGCGTTTCTGAAGCGAATCTTCCGCGACGCGTTGGAGCAAGAGGCCGAAGACCTGCAATTCTTCAATGCCCGCATCGACGATACCGTGATCGCCACGCTCGAAGCGATCGTGGCCAGCGAGTTTGTGCGGCTGTCGTATACCGAGGCCGTCGAACGGTTGGAAAAGTCGGGACAGACGTTCGAGTTTCCCGTCGGCTGGGGCCGCGACTTGCAAGCCGAGCACGAGCGATTTTTGACTGAACAGCTCTTCAAACGGCCGGTGATTTTGTACGACTATCCGCGCACCATTAAGCCGTTCTACATGCGCGTCAACGACGATGGCAAAACGGTGCGGGCGATGGATATCCTGGTGCCGAAAGTCGGCGAGATCATCGGCGGCAGCCAGCGCGAGGAGCGGCTCGACGTGCTCGAACAACGCATGGGCGAGCAGGGCCTGAACAAGGAGAATTACTGGTGGTATGCCGATCTGCGGCGTTATGGCACCGTGCCACATGCCGGCTTCGGATTAGGCCTCGAACGCGTCATTCAATTCATCACCGGCATGGCGAACATTCGCGACGTGATTCCCTTTCCGCGAACCCCAGGCAGCGCCGACTTTTGAGTAATGAGCTCGTCGGCCGATCTTTGACCGAGCCACCGGGACGCCCCACGATGTCATAGGGACGACACACGCAAGCGGCAGCGTTGTTTAACCGCAGGGCCAGCGGCCCGCGCGAGGGCAACGCTCGCGCGGGCCGTTGGCCCTGCGGTTAAACGATCTTACCGGCTAAAGACCCTGGCCGTAGCGAGAATCACTCTGGCGTTGCCGCCGCGTCGGCCTCGGTGGCCGGCGCTTTGTCGTCGCTTTCGCTGCCGGAAGCTTGCAATCGCCCGAGCAGTGATTGCAAACGGTTCAGGTTGGCTTCCTCCTCGAATGGGTTGCTCTCGTCAGGGCCGCCGCCCGCGGGGCCCGACGCGCCGCCACCGCCGGCGCCACCAGCCCCACCGCGTGCGGCTCGAGGCAGTTCAAAGATCGCCAGGGCCTCTTTTTGCTCGTCGGTGAGCAGGGCTTCCAAGGCATCGCACCGCTCCTGGGCTTCGTCTTGCGTCATCTTTTCCGGCTGATCGAGCTGCGCCAAGAGTGCAGCCAATTTCGCCGACTGTTCTTGATCGAGCTGAAAAACGATTCCTTTGCTGGCTACATCGAGCTTGCCCACGAGCGTGGTCAGATTGCGCTTACCGCGCGGCCCACCGCCGCCGCCTCCACTTCCCATGCCACCACCAATTCCGCCACCACCCATTCCGCCACCACCCATGCCGCCACCACCCATGCCGCCACCACCCATGCCGCCCATTCCGCCGCCGCCACCGCCACCGCCACCGCCCATTCCGCCGCCGCCGCCTGGCGACGCACTTGCGACGTTGGCGTCCGTGGTTAGCAAATGATAGTCATAGAAGTACATGCCCAGAAAAGTGAGGACGCCTCCCAACACCATCCCGAATACGCCGGCCGTAATCCAGGCCGGCAACGGTTTTTGAAGCGAGTTTGGACGTGGTACACGATCAGCGGCATCGGTCATAGCAAGGCTCCGGTAAGGAAGGACAGCGGCCGGCCACGAAAGAATTTGCGCCATCGCTGGCCGGAAAGAAAGAAAGCGAACGAGACATGGAACGCGGCCCCGGCGCAAGGCGAGACGTGCAGTGAGATGGCGCTCATGACCTGGACCGCGACAGGCGTTCGTTGCAAAATTGCCACCCGGATGGTAGGCGCGTTTACCATCGCCTGTCAAGCGTGCGTCGAACGAGCAACTGCCAGTTCGCCCTTCTCAGGCCTGGGCGAAGGGTTCGGCGCCCGAGGTAGCGCCGAGAAAGTAATATTTTGCGGCGCCTTCGACCATTTCCAACTCGTAGATGGCAATGCTCGTGTTGCGCACGTTCTCGCTCGCCGGCAAGCCAGACAGCAGCCGGAAGATGTTTTGATTGACGGGCAGCGCGACGGTATCCGCTAACGCATCCGCCGAGGGCACGCTTTGCTGATGTCCATCGTAGGGGCCGCCTATGAACTCAACGCGGGGTTTTGCTTGCATCGCTCCATTCCTCCCGCCCGCTTGTCCGTAGCCGAGACGCCTTTCGGAGAAAAACGTCTGCCTCTCTCCGTTAGCATAACGCGTGCCAATCGGGCCGTCAGCCCTTATGTACCAAAAAACTCTCTTCACCGCGCGTCAGGTAGATGGCCTCTTCACCAAGTTCGGTTCCCATTCGCTTCAAGAAGACCACCAGCCGCTCAAAGTCGGCCTCCGCGTCAAAGGACACTTCAAACCGTTCAAGTACGTCGTGCGAGACGCGCCCGCGCTGGTCGAGCCAAAACCCCTTTACGAGCGAGGGAGCGTGCGTATATGCACGGAAGTTCTCGATCAAGAACTGGTGAATGATGCCGCGTGGCGTGGGGCCGTGTTCGGCCGACGGCACGTCGAGCTTGTGCGCCGGGACGTAAAACGCCGTCATTTTGCCCAGCGGCGTCAGATTATCGTTCACCGCAACCATCCTCTTTCACGGTAACTATCCTCGTTCACCGGCCGATCGTCCGCAAACCGCGGGCCGCGACAGAGGTAGGCGGTAGGCAGTAGACGGCAGACGGTAGACGGGGAGAGGCAGAGCGACGAACTGCGCCGTCTCCCCACACATTGACTGCCCCCGTCTACCGTCTACGACCCCGTCCGGCGGCCTACCCATTATAAAACTCATCGCTCAGTACCAACGCGGTGGTGATCGTCTGCGGCGTGGCGCCGTTTTGCAGCGCGGAGAGCCAATATGCCAGGCCGCCGGAATCGACGGGCCGATTCAAATACTGTTCGTAGAGCGACAGAATCAAGAAGGCTTGGTACTCGGACGACGAGGTAAACACGAGGGCGGCCTGGAAGGGCGATTCGCCGCCGTTCATCTGGGCCACCCAAAAACTGAATTCGGTGGCGGACGGGAGCCGGCCAAAGAGCACGCTGTACAAGTTGGAGACGTAACCGTTTGTCCCGCCCGAGATCGAGAGAAACTCGCTGGACGACACAATCTGGCTGAGCACGACCGTGCCCGAAAGACCCCCTTCCAATTCACCCACGAAGTAACCCAATGCGCCGGCATCGGCATTGCGCTGTAAGGCGAGATTGAAATAACTATTAACCAGCCGCGTGTAGTATTCGTTGGTGTGGATGAAGTCGCCGGCAACTTGCGCCCGGCTCATGCCGGCCTGGATCTGATCGACCCAGTACATGACCTCCGTATCGCTGGTTGTGCCGACCGGCCGACCGAGCATGGCGGTGTAGAGGTTCGTCACCCAGCGGAAATCGAGGCTCTCCAAAGTCACGGTGGCCGGCTTGACCGAGGTGTTCGTGCCGTCGCTGGCGTTGATCGTGAACGTGTCCTTGCCATCAAATCCGACGTTGGGCGTGTAGGTGAAGGATCCGTCCGAGTGGAGCGTAAGCGTGCCGTGCGATGGCCCGCTAACGAGCGTCGCGGCCAGGGTGGTTCCCGGCGCCGACACGGCCCCCGCGAGCACGCCGGGCGCCGTCACGTTCAGCGCCTGGCCCGCGGTAAAACTGTAGCTGCTATCGACGGCGATGGGCTTGGCGGCGGGCACCGTCGCCGCATAGAGCGATACGCCGTGCGTTCCGTCGTTGGCGGCCATCAAGATATTGTTGCCGGCCACCGTTAAATACGTAGGACTCGAGCTCGGCGATCCGGGGTTGATGTCGGCCACCAGCGTGGTGCCAAGCGAGGTGCCGTCAGTCTGCCACAGCTCGAAGCCGTGCGTGCCGTCGTTGGCCGTGAAGAACGCGTAGCCGTTCGTCGCCGTGATGTTGTCCGGCGTCGCACCCACGCCGCCGTTGTTGATGATGGCCACCATCGAGGTGCCGGTGGTGGTGCCGTCGCTTTTCCAGAGTTGCGTGCCATGTTGCCCATCATCGGCCCGGAAATAAAGCGTGCCGTTGACGTTCGTCAGATCGGCGGGGTTGGCGCTGGCGCCTGCCGAAGTGGTGTTGATGTCGGCCACCATCTGTGTGCCCGACGAGGTGCCGTCGCTTTTCCAGAGCTGTGTACCGTGCGTGCCGTCGTTGGCGGCGAAGAACAGCGTTCCGCCCACGTTGGTCAAGCCGGTCGGATTGGAACTGCTGGTTCCGGAGCCGATGGCCGCGACCATCCCGGTGCCGCTCGTCGTGCCGTTACTTTTCCAAAGCTGGTTGCCGTGTACGCTGTCGTATCCGGCGTAATACAGCGTGCCGTTGACGTTGGTAAGGTCCGTAGGTGAAGCGCCGAGGCTGCCGTTGGTGACGTTGAGCACGAGGCGCGTGTCGGCGGCAATGCCGTCGGCTGAATAAAGTTGCACGCCGCCCGAGCCGGTGTTGGCCGTAAAGTAAACGAGATTTCCGGCGGCCGTAAGCTGTGACGGATTGGCGGACGCACCGCTGGGCGTCAGGTCGCTGATCATCGTGGTGCCGCCGGCGGTGCCGTCGCTGACCCACACCTGGTTGCCGTCGGTCCCGTCGTTGGCCACGAAATACAGCTTGCCGTTGGCGGCGGTCAGATCATTGGGCGAAATGCCGCCGCCCGACGTATTCAAGCGCGTGATCATCGTCGTGCCGGCGTAAGTGCCGTCGCTGCGCCAGAGTTGCACGCCGTCGGTGCCGTCCGTGGCGGCGAAATAGACGTAGTTGCCGACCGTGACCAGGTCGCTTGGATTGGAGCTATTGGGCGTCGACAAGCTCCCGTCGATGGTCGAGCCCGGATTGATGTCCTTGACCATCACCGTGCCCGAGAGAGTGCCGTCGCTCTTCCACAGTTCGACGCCGTGCGTGCCGTCGTCGGCGGCAAACAGCGCTTGTCCGCCCAGAGCGGCCAAACCCGTAGGATTGGCCGCCCCGGAGGGGTTGATCGCCAGGTAGTTTGCCGAGAGCAAGCTGCGGTCTTCGAGAGTTTCCGGGGCGTGCGTCAACCGGGCCCTTTGTACGCTCGACAGCCTTTTGGGCGGGCGGCTCTTTTTCTTTGCGGCGCGGCCGCAACGGCGGCGGAAGAACGGTTCCGACGACATGGCACAACTCCTCGACAAGCTGGGTAAGGCCGGGCTCGGCGGCGCGGGAGAGATCGGCCAGCTTTCCATTCCGCTGCCCGCTGCCGGTAAAACAGGCGGGCTTGGAACCAGGCGAGTGCGCCAAAGCTTGAGCTCTGGGCGCGTATGGGCCGATGTAACGATCCCCCCGAGCGCAGCCAAAGTCGGCAGCGTTTATGCACGTATCGTCTTTGGCAAGAGCCGCACATTACAAATTTCCGGCACAGCCGGCAAAGGTCGGAGAGTCGCCCATCTTTGGAGTGCGGCGATTTATCGCCGCTTTGGCCGCTCTCGGAGCGAGATTTCTTTTCCTGCACGTAACTTGATCGATTCTTACCATTAAACAGGGCAATGTTTCATTCCCTTAAAGTCAACCGGCCCGCACTTTTCCGCGATTCCTTCACGCAGGCACGTTCCTTGCCTTGCGAGATGCCATGAAATCCCGTCAGCCAAAAAAAGTACCGGTAGTGCCCGAAGGCATCGACACGGCCCGCACCGCCGGGTTGCGGTACGTCCATGACAACAAGCCGGGCATCACGCGCCGCCGCGTGGGTGGCAGATTTCAGTACCTCGCGCCCAACGGCCGGCGCGTGCGCGACGGCGCAACGCTGGCCCGCATTCGGTCGTTGGCCGTGCCGCCGGCCTGGACTGAGGTCTGGATTTGTCCGCTCGATAATGGTCACTTGCAAGCCACGGGACGCGATGCGCGGGGCCGCAAGCAGTACCGCTATCATCCTCGTTGGCGGCAGGTCCGCGACGAGCACAAGTATTCGCGGCTGATCGACTTTGCGCGGGCCTTGCCGCGCATTCGCAGCCGCGTTCGCCGCGATTTGTCGCGGCGGGGACTGCCGCGCGAGAAAGTGCTGGCCGCCATCGTGCGGCTCTTGGAAACGACGCTCATTCGCGTGGGCAACGACGAATATGCCAGGCAGAACAACTCCTACGGGTTGACAACCATCCGTAATCGGCACGTGCGCGTCAAAGGTGGAACGCTGCACTTTGACTTTCGCGGCAAGAGCGGCGTCGAGCATGAAATCGACCTGCACGATCCTCGATTGGCGCGGCTCGTACGAAAGTGTCAGGATCTACCCGGCCAGGAACTGTTCGGCTATCTCGACGAGCAGGGCGAAGTCCATGACGTCGGCTCGAGCGACGTGAACGATTACCTTCGTGAAATCTCCGGGCACGACTTTACGGCCAAAGACTTTCGCACCTGGGCCGGCACGGCCCTGGCCGCGCAGGCGCTCGAAGAATTCCAGGAATTCGACTCTCAGGCGGCGGCCAAACGCAACGTCACCAGTGCGATCGAGCGCGTCGCCGAACGATTGGGCAACACGAAGGCCGTGTGCCGTAAGTGTTACGTGCATCCCGCCGTGATTGACGCCTATCTCGATCGCACGCTCGTCGAGACCTTAAAGCACAAGACCGAGCGTGCCTTACGGCAATCGCTCTCGCGGCTTTCCAGCGAAGAAGCCGCGGTGCTCGCCTTGCTCCAGCAGCGCATGCAGCGCGAGCTGGCGAGCACGCACGGCAAGCAACTCCGCTTGCGCCGTGCCGGCTGATTTTTTGGATCGCTGAGACCACCGCTCGCCAAAGGCGAGCGTCGCAACCCTTTGGAGTGCGGCGATTTATCGCCGCTTTGGCTTGCGGCGGAGCCGCTTTCTTTTGATCTGTCAGCCGGCGAGCAACAACCGGCACGACGAAAGAAAGGTCGCTCCGCGACCGACAAAAGCGGCGATAAATCGCCGCACTCCAAAGGCTAAAACACCTGGCTGGTAGTGCGGCCGTTGCGATGAACCCAATCGGGCTTGCCGACGACCGCCTGGTGAATGCGGCGGACGACGTCTTCATCGGTCGGATAGGGAGATTTGAGCGCGGGCCGCAATGGCAGCGGAACTTCGTCCATGCGGTAGCCGGTGCCCGGCGCGCTGATGCCGGTGACCGCCGTGGTGATGTGGATCCGCGCCAAGCGGCTGGTGTGCGTCACTTTGGGATCGAGCACAATCGTGGGAATTCTGGCCATGTGATCGATGGCCGGCTGTGGCATGGTAGCCCCCGGATCGGCGCCCAGAATCAAGGCGGCGTCGACGTCGCCGCGTACCAGCAAATCGACGGTGGAGAACTCGCCCGGGTTGTAACGCGGATAGCCGCGGTTGAAATTAATGCCGAACGGATAGCCGGTCGTCCAGCGCATGATCACGTCGGCGCCGGTCACGTTGCCGTGCCCGCGCATGGGCATGGCCACGAATTTGGTAAAGGCGTTCAGCTCGGCGGCCAAGGTCAGGATGGCAGCCGAATTCATGTGCTTGCCGCGGGTCATCGACAGGCCCATGCCGAAAAACATCACGCCGAACTTGGCCCGCTTCATGCGATCGACCAGATCCTGAAGCTGCTCGAGCGTGAGGCCCGTCTCGGCCACCATCGCCTGGTTCACGCGCTGGCCCTTGACCAGAGCCCGCAACAGCGTGAGCACCTCGAAATCTTTGCCGGGCTTGATCTGCAAAAAGATGTCGGCGGCGCCCACACTCTTGGTCTCGCGGATGTCGACCAGCACCATCGTGCGATCTTTGCGGCCACGCGGCACGAACTTGCCCTTGGGCATCAGGCTGTATTTGGTGAAGTGCCGGGGATGGCACTCGGCCGGGTTGCCGCCCCAATAGACGATGAAATCGGCCCGGTTCTTCACTTCACCGAGCGTACACGTGACCTTGCCACCCAACTGGGCAGCGATTTCGGTGGGACCGTGTCACAACGACGTGTGGCTATCGACCACTCCGCCCAGCCGTTCGGCCAGGGCCACCGCTTCTCGCTGGGCTTCGCAGGTGATGTTGCTCATGCCGTAGACCAACGGCAAATCGGCGCGGTCCAGCAACTCGGCCGCCGCGGCAATGGCCTCGTCCACGCTCGCCTCTCGGCCGTCGATCAGGGCGTCGGGATAGAGCCGCTCGGCCGTATGGTTGAGGAACCAGGCTTTGCCCAACACGCAGGCGCGTTTGGCCTCGACGATGCGCTCTTCGTTCGCGTGCAAGTCAATATCGTCGCACACGCAGCCGCAGAACGTGCAGGTGGCATTTTTGACAACGGTCAGTTCCATTCGGTCCCCGATCTTGTGATGTGATTGCTCGAGCAAGTCTGGTAGACGGTAGGTGGTAGACGGTAGACAGGGCACGAATTCAAACCCTATCCACCGTCTACTGTTTACTTATCGTTGTCGTCCGCACGGGACGAAGGGACGGTGAAAGTTCACCCTAAGGCCCGGCCTTGGCAGCTTCCTCGCACACGGCGAGGCATAAACCGCCCCTGCTCCACTTCTTCCCAAGCCAGGGGCGTTTCCTGCTCGGCTGCAAACTCAAAGTGCGGGCCTTCGTGAGCCAAGTCGCTGATCTCTTTTTTCATGTCCACTCAATCACCCCTCAAACCTTCTCGACGTCCACTTCCCAGCCCTTCGACAAGGGCATGCCCGTGCCTTCGGTGCTGCCGCCCATCAGACGGCAGGTGGGCGGTCCGTAAGGCACGAAGAGCATCCCCTCGGGCACGTTCCCTTTTTCGCACCGAAAGGTGGCTTCGCCGTGCTCGGTGCTCACGCGAACGCTGTCGCCCGGCGCGACCCCCAACGATTGCATATCGTCGGGGTGCATGGTGAGCGTGTTGACGATCGCCTGGTATTCCGCGTTTTCTTTACCCACGTTGATCTGGGCGCCCTGCTTTGCCGTTCTCGAAGGGTTCAGCAGAAATCGCCTGACCGTCATTATGAGTTAAATCCTCGCTACACCAAGCCCCATCAACCAGCTTCCATATTATGGCAACCGCCGCCCGCCCGCAACCGTGCGATTGATCGGTAGTGTCTTAACTATGCGTTGCTGACGTTTGTAGGGTGGGACGAGTGAAGCGAGTCCCACCTGTTCGGCCGGCTGTTTGGTGGGACTCCGGGTATCCTCTGAGCGGCTCTTCCCACCTACGGATAATTGCCACCTCTGCCGGACGATGATCGGCAGTGCCCTAACGCCTGCGTTGCCGTCAAGCCAAAACCGGCAGGGCGCTGGGCAGAGCGGTGCGCGGCAACCAGGCATAGGCTAGTCTGGCGGCGCGCCGCGGAGGGCGCTCGCGCTTTGGTCGATAAGCTCTTGAGCCACTCTGATTTTTCATTCGCGGCAGCCAGGTCGCTTCTTCCCTCTTCGATCATAAGCTGGGCCTTCTTAAGCTGGGCGAGAGCATCGATTCGGATTTGGTTGGGTTGTTTCATCCCGGCATTGTATCCTAATCGCGGTCGCGCTTGCTGCCGCCCATCGCCAGAACCGCGACGATAACCACAACGACAATGAGCACTACGCCGGCAATCGCGATCGCTGATAGTCTGATCATCCCGGCATTCTTTTGATTGCCATCTCCCAATACGACGCGGGGCTGATCAACACTTCGTTCGATGCGTCCTGCATGATCGTTCGCGCGGTCGTGCTGAGTTGAAGGTCGCCTTCAACATACCAGTATAAGGCATGGGTATCGACGAGTGCCCTCACGGCATGTACTCCCCGAAATTCTTCAGGTGCTCATCGTCATCGGCGACAATCGTGATAAATCCCTTGCCCAAGCCTGGCGGCGGTCGCAGCCCGGCTTTCGCTTGGGGCTGCTTGCTGACGAGCTTCGCCACTGTCTGGTTGTTTTCGACGATGTCCACCTCTTCGCCGGGCTGGAGTTTGTGAATCAGCTCGGGCAGCTTCGCCTGAGCCTCCTGAATCGTGACGGGTGTCATTGCGCACCTCCAGCTAAAAACAGATCGCCGAGCGTACTGGCCTTGTTTGCAGCGCTAATGTGAAGCGGCCGCGCCGGCGCTCTATTATACGAGAGTCGCGCGGCAGAACGGATGGCTGGGTAGCCGGCGGGCTCGAAAGCTGCAAAAGGCTCCGACGTTCAGCAGCTTGGATTATGCCGTACTTAGCCCGGCGAGGCCGCCAGGGCGGCCTCGGCCCCTTGCTGGGAGACTTCGACCGCCAACTGCCGATAGTCGTCGGCGCCGTTCGAGCCGGGCGCGTAGGCAAAGATCGACTGCCCGAAGCTCGGCGCTTCGGCCAGGCGGATGTTGCGGCGGATGCGCGTGGCGAAGGGTTGGGCGTCCGACCAGCACGTGCGACCGGCACGACATTGCTCGAAGAATTGCTCCACGTCGTGGCTGACTTCGCTCGCCAGCCGGGTCGAACCGTCGAACATGCACAACACCACACCCGATAGCCGGAGCCGTGGGTTGAGCCGGCGGGCAACCAGGTCGATCGTCTCCAACAGTTTGCTGAGCCCGTGCAAAGCCAGAAAGTGAGGCTGCAAGGGAATGAACACTTCGTCGACGGCCGCCAACGCGTTGAGTGTGAGAATGCCCAGCGACGGCGGGCAATCGATGAACATATAATCAAAGCCCTCGCCGTCTTCTTCTAGCTTGTCGCGCAGAATCAGCTCTCGCCCGACGACGCCGGCCAACTCGACCTCGGCAGCGGCCAGGTCAATGTGTGAGCCAACCAACCAGAGATGTTCCTGCACCTGCCGGCGGACCTCGGCCAGGCGCACGTCGCCGGTCATGACGTCGTAGATCGACCCGCCGGCCGCCGTGCCCGGCTCGACACCTAAGTGCAGCGTGGCGTGGGCCTGGGGGTCGAGATCGACGACCAACACACGTTGGCCGGTGGCGGCCAGCGCGGCGGCCAGGTTGACCGCGGTGGTCGTTTTGCCCACGCCGCCTTTTTGATTGATGATGGCAATCTTTCGCATCGGACCTCCATTTCCGTCGATTGACGCGAGATTATACGCAAGCTAGCGAAAATGACCTAGACGAATCGGCCAGAAACGGGTTTGCGCCAGCCACTGGCAAAATGGAGGATGGCCTTCCAGGCCGTCACTGTTTCGGATGACGGGCTAGGAAGCCCATCCTCCAGGCAAATCGCCGTACAAAGGATTCGTTTCGCCGATGGCGTGCTGCACCAGGATCAATAAGGCATTGGGGTCATACGGCTTGCGCACGAAATACTGGCAGCCCGCCGCACGCGAGCGGCGGATGATGTCGGGCCGCTCCATGCCGCTGAGGATGATCACCGGAATCGTGCAGGTTTCGGTCGAATCGGCCAACTCCTGGCACACATGAAAGCCGTCGGCGTCGGGCAAGCGCAGGTCGAGCACGATCAACGTCGGCACGTGACGGCGGGCCAGGGACAGGCCCTCGTCGCCATTGGCCGCGACGAGCGTCTCGTAGCCCTGCCGACGCAAACGCTGGCCGAGCACGTCGACCATCGCTTCGTCGTCGTCGATGAGCAGGATCGTCTGCAATTCAGGCCGGCGAACGGTTCGCGGGCGGGGTTGCTCAAGCAACTCAGCGTGCATGGCTTGGCGCCTCAGCTTGCGGCGATCCGCGGTGGGTCTGTGCGGATCTAGGAAGGTAGGAATGTTTTGCGGTTCAAGCCGGCGAGGCATGGAAACCCTAGACCACGTTTGGCCGTGCGTCAAATTGGCCTTGGCTATCAAACCAAAAAATCAGCGTGGCTCAGTGCGGGGCGATTGCGGGTAGTAATGTCTGCACCGGGATTGTCCCGGTGCTGCGCCACAAATACGGAAAAATGCCTACTTGACTCCGCTGCGAATGCCGATAAACTTCCTTGTCTGTCGATGAATTTTCCCATCGGCATGAGAGCGTTGATCCGCTCGTCTTTCATCCATCGCTTGTTGCCTGGGCCAAATCGTCCGGTGAAGAGCAAGGATGGGTGGCTCCCAGTCAGGTGAAGGTCAAGCGGGGCCTTCGTTTGTTGTTGGGTTAGCTTTTGGTGAAGGAATTTTTAACGAAGCCCCTTTACCGGAAAAGACGATCGTGGTAGATTCGCTCTTTCCCACTTGATTTTGAGCCAAGAGGCAAACGTCGCTCAAATCTGGTGGGAAGCGGGTGACCGGAGGACGCATTTCGGCCGAGAAAAACAGTGCTTGGGCACCGTTTTTTCAGGCGCAAATTCGACCTCTGCTTACCCGTAGGTCAGGCTTTCCAGCCTGACAAAGAAAGGCCCTTTGGGCCATTGGTCGTCAGGCTGGCAAGCCTGACCTACGAGTGGCAGGCCGCCAATGGCGGTCGGGTTTGTGTTCGGGTCGAACGACCGGTTCGGCTTCGATTGCTGGCCTGCGTTGATCTTTGACAATTTGGTTGTGGTAACGAGTGGCATCTAATAGAAGCAGCCGCGCGGCGGACGGGCGACAGTTCAAAACATTGTCGGCCCCAAGCTGTCGGCTGGTTCTCACGGCACTTAGTACACGGTGGGCTTCTCGCTTTGGCGGTTCGCTTCGGCGATCCGTTCGTTCGAGAGGCAACAACCGAGGATCAAATACGTTACTCGATTGTCCGTCGCTGCACGCGTAGAACGGAATTCATTCCGTTTTTGCGAACAGCAATTCCCAGGACGATCGACGTAGCGGCCACGCATCAACCGCTTTTCTCTCGGCCCTTTCGCTTGCGATGGGCAACTCTGTAGGGAACGCCCACCGCATTTCATTATGTGGCGGCGTTCCTCTGTAGGGAACGGACTCCGTGCCGTTCCGAGAAGAGCAGTGGATAAATGTGGTCAAGCTACTAAGGGCACATGGGGGATGTCTTGGCGTCAGAAGGCTTTGAAAGGCGTGGAAGACTGCGAAAAGTTCGGGGGAGCTGTCAAACAAGCGTTGATCCCGAAATTCCTGAACTGGAACACACTGAATCCATAGGTGTGTTTTGCCAACGCGGTGAACTGAAACATCTCAGTAACCGTCGGAAAAGAAAGAAAACTCGATTTCCTCAGTAGCGGCGAGCGAACGGGAAACAGCCCAAACCGCGGTGGTTTTCCTCCGCGGGGTTGTAGGGCCCCTCACATGAGAGTTACAAAGTGGTCTGCTAGCAGAATTCTTCTGGAAAGTTGAACCATAGCGGGTGACAGTCCCGTACGCGAAAGCGGTATCACCTCTCGAGGGGTTCCTGAGTAGGTCGAGTCACGTGAAACCTCGACTGAATCTACGGGGACCATCCCGTAAGGCTAAATACTCTCTGACGACCGATAGCAAACTCAGTAGGGCGACTGAAAGATGGGAAGAACCCCGGCTAGGGGAGGTTACTGAACCTGAAACCATGTGCCTACAAGCGG
>DASSFG010000164.1:0-6760 GCA_035694685.1 Pirellulales bacterium | reverse complement strand
CGTTGACGTTACGCAACGCGACATGGCAAAAGCACATCGTCGACGTAGGCTCGTGGTGGCCTAGCCGGCAGTGGCGTAAGATGGGCCAGGCGCAGCGACGTAAACTGCAGGCAAGCACACGGCGTCGGGCCCGCCTGCTCGACACCCATGCCTTAGTCAACTGCCTGCGCCGCTCGCACAATCGCTACCGACGATTCAATCGGGAAAGATGGCGACGTGGGCAACCTAACATGCGCCACAGCATCGCGATGACCTTAGCCGCCTCCCTGCGGAACATTGCACGAGTCGTTCAACCGTCTGACCTGCCAATCTTATTTTCGCTCTCGGCGGTGCGGCGACAAGATGCGCGAAGACATCTCCTCGCAAAAGAATTGCTCCGACCAAAGGCGCCTTACGACAGGGTATTCGTTTGCACGTGTGGCGGAACGAAGGAAGTCACGTGGATCCTCCCCATAGGTAAAGCCCAGTACTAAGACCAAGCCTGTCACCGCTTCCCGCCAACCCGCAAGTGACGGCATTGAAGCAAGCACACCGACACAGAGCTCTTCTAAATCAGGCGCCTCTTGCCCTGGTACCGCGGCTTCCATTAATTCTGCTAGATTCGCGTTGATATCGAATTGCTCTGGAAAAGCACCAAAGTACCATCCGTCGTCTGGATTTGCCCAACGCAGCCAAACGGCTAACTTTTCAATGTTCTCAAACCGCTCCCACTCGTGTGCGCTGTAACGATAGCCGAGCTCGTCATACTTTTCAGCTATCCGGCGCAGGCCTTCTTCTGTTGCTATGGCGAAGTCGATGCTATCCGCTGTCGTGCTGCCCAGAAGTGCGAACGCATAAGGCGTGTCGTAATGCTGTTGACGAAACTCGAGCAAACTTTGGAGGATGGCTACTTGAAGGGAATCAGTGAACGTTTTGTGGTTCATTACTTCGTTCCCACAACTAAGGGTGCGTCGCTCCCGGGCTAAATACGGCCTTTTCGTCATTTTCTGGAGCAGCGGATCCCGCCATCCGATAGCCCCCTCCGCCCGGCGTTTCAATCGTAAGTACGTCGCCTGTGCCGGCGGTAAACTGCACGAAGCCGCCTAACTCCTCCGTCGTGCCGTCGGCGTGAACGAGCGAATTGCGTCCGATCGCGCCGGGTTCGCCGCCCATTAGGCCGTAGGGAGGATAGTCGCCGCGACGCTGCGAAACCATCGACACGTCGAGCGTCTCGAGAAACTCCAGTTTGCGGATGACTCCGTCGCCACCGCGATGCTGGCCGGCGCCGCCCGAGCCACGGCGGATGGCAAACTCGCGCACGCGAACGGGATAGCGGTGTTCGATCACTTCCGGGTCGGTCAGGCGCGTGTTCGTCATGTGTGTGTGGACCGCGTCGGCGCCGTCGGATTCGGCGGTGGCGCCCGCGCCGCCGCAGATCGTTTCGTAATAGCCGAACGTGGCGCCGCCAAATACGAGGTTGTTCATCGTCCCCTGGCTGGCCGCCGCCAATCGCAGGGCGCCCAGCAGCACATCGACCACGCGTTGCGATGTCTCCACGTTGCCGCCCACGACGGCCGGGCACTCCTCCGGCGTGCGGCCCTCGGGTGGATTCAACAGGCACTCGGACAACACAATCTGCACCGGCGCGAGCACACCCTGGTTCAGCGGTATCTCTTCGCCGATCAGTGCGCGCAAGCAATACATCACCGCGGCGGTCACAATCGCCCGGTTGGCGTTCAAATTGCCCGCGAGCACCGGGCCGGTGCCGGTGAAGTCGATCGTCGCTTTCTCGCCGCGAATGGTCACGGTGACCGCTATCGGTGAGCCATCGTCGAGATGGTCGACGAAGCGGTGTTCACCGTTGCCCAGTCGGGCCAACGCGAGCCGCATCTTGCGCTCGGCCGCCGCCTGAATGTGACGCATGTAGGCCAGCACGACCTCCAGCCGATAGCGCTCGACCAGTTGGCCCAGGTCGCGGGCGCCGCGGTGATTGGCGGCCAACTGGGCTTCGACGTCGGCCACGTTGTCGGCCACGTTGCGCGTGGGATACTTGCCGGAGAGCAGCAAACGTTTGAATTCATCGAGCCGCGATTGTCCACGATCGACCAGTTTCATGCCGCGAATGAGTACGCCCTCTTCGGCCAGGTTGCGAGAAAACGGGGGAAGCGAGCCGGGGCGGATGCCGCCGATCTCGGCGTGGTGCGCGCGGCTGGCGGTGAAGAACACGAGTGCCCGCTGTTCCCGTTCGTCGGCGGCGGAGGCGAAGACGGGAGTGACCACCGTGACATCGGGCAAGTGCGAACCACCGCGGTAGGGATTGTTGGTCACCAATACGTCGCCGGGCGACATGTCGGGGAAATCTTCCAACAACCGCTTGACCGTTTCGCTCATCGCCCCCAGGTGGACAGGGATGTGGGGGGCGTTGACCACGAGGTCGCCTGTTGCGGTGAAGATCGCGCAACTGAAGTCGAGCCGCTCCTTCACGTTGACGCTGCTGGCCGTGTTGCGCAGCGTGATGCCCATCTGTTCGGCGATACCGGCAAACTGGTTGTTGAAGATCTCCAGCAAGACCGGGTCGGCCTCGCTGGGACCGTGTGCGTTTTCCTGGCCGCTAGCTGCGCTTTGGTGGGCCGGCGCTCGCCAGCTCGCCTGTCCCACCCTACCGAGCAACAATTCTCCGCCCGAGAGGATTTCGCCGTGCCAGCCGGGATCGATCAGCGTCGTGGAAGCCGACTCGTGAATCACGGCAGGCCCCTCAATCGCGTCGCCCGGCTCAAGCTCGGCTCGAGCATAAACCCCGGTGCGACGTTCCACTGCGTCGAACCAGACGCTGGCATAAGATTCAGGTCGCGGCCGTCGCGGTGGACAAGGCTGCGACGGTTGCGGCGGCTGACCGGAGTGGCCGAGCACTTCCACCCTGGCCGCCACAATCTCCAAGGGCCTGGCGGTGCGGCGGTAGCCATAGAGCCGCTCGTGCTCGGCGGCGTAGGCTTCGGCATAGTCGCCGTCTGCCGGTTCGGGGATGGTCAAGTAGGCGTCGAGGCCGCGGTATCGCAGATCGAGTGAGCGGCGGATCTCAATCCGCTGCGGCCCGATTCCCTCGTTCAATACTTCTCGGCGGGCCTCGGCGGCCATTTGCTGAAAGCGGTCGCTAAGTGCGGCAACCGCGTCATTGGAATACGGCTGGTAGACTCCGACCGCCCGATGCCGCGAGACGTCGGCCTGGCCGATGCCGTAAGCACTCAGCAGACCCGCGTCGGCGTGCAACAGCACTTGTCGCATTTGCAAGTCACTGGCCACCGCACAGGCGTGCTGTCCGGCGGCACCACCGAAGGCCACCAGCACATAGTCGCGCGGGTCATAGCCTTTAGCGACCGAGATCGACTGGATCGCCTTGACCATGTTCGAGTTGGCCACGCGCAGAAAGCCGTCGCACAATTCGACGGGCGAAAAGCTCCGGCCGGTCGCCGCCGCGATCGTTTCCATCAGGCGTTGCAGCCGGTGCTCGACCGCCGTGCGGTCGAGGGGAAACGGAAAATGTTGCGGTGGGATCTTGCCCAGGTAAAAGTTGAGGTCGGTCACCGCCAGTGGGCCACCGCGGCCGTAGCATGCCGGACCAGGATCGGCGCCGGCGCTGTCGGGACCGACGACGAGTTTGGCGCCGTCGAAGGAGCAAATCGAACCGCCCCCCGCCGCCACGGTTTCAATGGCGAGCATCGGCGCCACGACGCGCACGCCGGCCTTCTCGGTTTCGTATTCCAGCTCAAAGCGGCCGTCGAAACGGGCGACGTCGGTGCTCGTGCCACCCATGTCAAAGCCAATGGCCCGCTCGAAGCCCGCTTGCTGCGCCACGCGAGCAAAGCCGACGACTCCACCGGCGGGCCCCGACAAAATGCTGTCTTTGCCGACAAACTGGTCTGCTGCCACCAGACCGCCGGCCGAAGTCATGATCCGCAGCTCGCCGGCTCGACTCGCGGGCGCGCCGGAGACGAGTGCGTGGGCTGACGAGAGCGAGTGGCGCAAACGTTCGACGTAGCCGCGCAGCACGGGATTGAGGTAACCATCGACCACCGTCGTGTCGCCGCGCGACACAATCTTCATGAGCGGCGCCACGCGGTGGCTGAGGCTGATTTCGCAAAAACCGACCTCGCGGGCCACGCGCTCGACAAGCCGTTCGTGCTTCGGATGCTTGAAACCGTGCAACAGGCAGATGGCCAGCGACTCGATGCCTTTCGACCTGAGCTCCAGAAGCTGCATTCGGACTTGAACTTCATCGGGCGCACGCAACACTTCGCCTTCCGCCGTGACGCGCTCGTCCACCTCCACGACCGTGGTAAAAAGTGGCAGGGGCTTCTTGATTGCCAGTTCGAATAACTTGGGCCGGTTCTGGCAGCCAATGTGCAGAACGTCGCCGAAACCGCGCGTGGTGACGAAGGCCGTCTTGGCGCCGCGCCGCGTAATGAGGGCGTTGGTGCCGCGTGTCGTGCCTAGCCGGACGCGGACGGGTGGAATCGCCGCCTCCGCAGGCAAGCCCAAGAGGTACCGAATGGCAAGGATGGGCGCCTCGGTGTCGCCATGTAATTCATACGCCTGGCCCAGAAGGGGATCGGCACGTAGTGGCTGGCGGAAAACGAATTCTCCGCGCGTGGCGTCGAAGGAATCGACGGTCGCTTCGGCCAACGTTTCGCCCTCGGTCGACAGCAGCCGTACGCCGAATCCATTCCAAAACCCTGCGGGGTCGACGCGGCGCGATGGATCGACCAGCACGGACCGGCCGGACCTTTCTCGGACCGCTCCCTTAGTGACGCCGGAGCTCAGCAGCTTGTGCCGCCTGAGTGTGCCGTCGGGCAAGCGAGCAAAACAATCGGTAAACGTCCCCCCGACGTCGATCCAGAATTCCCAAACGTCTTCCTGCATGGGGCCAGTTTATGTCCCGGCGGGGCGCTGCGAAAGCCGGAGGCTGTTCGGGCCGTAACATTTGTTATACTGACCCTGACAGGCCCGACGTGCGGCTTGCAACTCGACCTCATCAGGAGTGCGGCAATGAAAAACGACAAGCGGACAACCTGCCCGGATTGTGACCATGACTGGACGCGACGCGACTTCGTCAAAGCGGTGAGCACCGCCGCCTTGGTCGCCGGCGCGGTGCCGCAGGGCGCCGCTATGGCGGCGCCTACGGCTGGCAGCCCCGCCGAAACGGCCGCCAAGCGATTGTACGATTCGCTCAGCGAGGCGCAGCGCAAGGAGGTCTGCTTCGACTTCAATCATCCGCTGCGCGAGAAGATCAACGCCAACTGGGCCATCACCAAGCCGACCATCGACGGGTTCTTTTCCAAGGAGCAGCGGGCCACGATCGACGAGATTTTCCGGGGAGTGACCAGCCCCGACGGTTACGAGCGTTTTCTCAAGCAGATGGACGACGATGCCGGCGGCCTGGGCGAATATCACGTGGCGCTGTTTGGCACGCCCGGCAGCGGCAAGTTCGAGTTCGAGATGACTGGCCGCCATCTGACCATCCGCGCCGACGGCGACAGTGTGGAGAACGTCGCCTTTGGCGGGCCCGTGATTTACGGCCACGGCGAAGGCGACGGCCAGCCCGGTCTGCCTGGCAACGTATTCTATTACCAGACCAAGAAGGCCAACGAGGTGTTCGCGGCACTCGACGGCAAGCAGCGCGAAAAGGCGTTGGTTCCCAAGGCCCCGCGCGAGGACCAGGTGTCCGTGCAAGGGCCGCAGGCTGCGTTTCCCGGCATTGCCGTGGGCGAGCTCTCGAAAGACCAGCAAATACTGGTCGAGGACGTGATGAAGGTCATCCTGGCCCCCTATCGTCAGGAGGACGTGGACGAAGCCCTGGCAATTCTGAAAGCGGAAGGCGGCCTGGAGAAACTGCACGCGGCCTTTTACCAGTCGGGCAACCTCGGCGGCGACCAGGAATGGGACATCTGGCGGTTGGAGGGGCCCGGCTTTGTCTGGCACTTCCGCGGCTCGCCGCACGTGCATGCCTACGTCAACATCGCGCGGCCGAAAACGACTTAGGGCTTTGTGATTCGTCGATTGATGGATGCCGGCATTACCGTAGGGTGGGACGAGCGAAGCGAGTCCCACCGCTATTGTTATGGTCGGACTCCGGGTATCCTCTGGGTGGCTCGTCCTACCCTACACGCTACGCCGTCGTCAATGTATGCTGCTCGCGCCAGAGGGGCGGCCTGCTATTCAGAAGCGAAGCTTTTCGCCGGTGTTTTCCCGTTATTGCAAATTTGCAATAACGGGAAACGCCACCCTACGGATTGCCCACGTCCAGGAAGCGCCGCAGTTTTTCACGGGTGGCGGGCTGGGTCAGTTCGGCTTTGCCGAATCCTGGCTCGGCGCCTGCGGCGACGGCGGCTTCCTGAGCGTCGGGATAATTGCTCACTAGCATGACGGGCGTCGCCGCTAACGAGGCATCGCCCTTGATGGCGCGCACCACGGCCAACCCGTCGCTGTAGTCGGCGTCGAGCTTGCGATTGACCAACACCAGGTCGAAGCGACCGTTCTTCAACTCCTTTACCGCGTCGTTGAGATGGTGCGCTTGTACCACCTCGGCGCCGAGGTCGTCGGCGATCAGACGGCGAAGGGTGCCATGATCGAAACTACATTGGCCGACGTCAAGAACGCGTTTTGGCATGGCTAGTAGGTCAGGCTTTCCAGCCTGACGGCGAGTGGAATGCCTAACTCCGTTTATGGCCGAATATCGCAACTAGTACAACTCAGACTGAGGCGTCAGGCTGGAAAGCCTGACCTA
>DASSFG010000163.1:0-5239 GCA_035694685.1 Pirellulales bacterium | reverse complement strand
CTCCGAGTATGTATCAAAGAAGAACCCAACTAGTCGAGGTTAGTCTACCCGCGAGAGTGCCAAGGCCATGACGACGGGCTTGTCCGGCAACTTTCGGCCCGCTAGCTTTACGCGCACTTCATCGTCAAAAGCTTGGTAGATCTCCTCGCGCAATGAATCATCGAAGGCAAATCGTTGGGAGGGAACCGGGCCGCCAATTTCCCGGAGTTCAAAACTCCGCCGATCCTTATCCAATTCGCGCACTCGGCCTTCTAAATCAATCAGCTCCGGCTCGATGGTAGGTAGCAACATTGTACCGAGTGCGGGAAGCGAGTCGCTGGGAATGTCGTCGAAGTCCACTCGCCAGCATTGATTGATTTGCCCGCTGTGCGATACATCGCACAGCCAGCAGCGCGGCTGGTTTAAAGCGGCGAAGACGCTTGTACCCCCAGCGTGCAGGGAGTCGATAATGGTATTGGCCGTCGGGACAACGACGAATCTATTTTGGTTCTCGTCGGCGTCCGACCAATAAACCAGGTTCAGTTCCCCTTCCGCGTCGACCAGCGTGAATATCCGAGGCCCGTCGAAGTCGTAGAGAACTTCTCGGCCCACGAAGGGCGCAAACCGTTTCGCGTCGGCCGGCTTGCCCTGAATGGCCCACATGCTTTTATCTCTTCTCGTCAACGATTACAAAGGCGCGAAGCAATAGAGCGCCTTTTCGGTGCGCAGATAGATGTGGCCGTCGGCAATGACGGGCGTCGCCATGGTGCGCTCGCCGAAATCGTGCGATGAAATGACGCTGGCCGCCGGTCCCGCTCCGATCACCGCCACCACACCCGGCTCGCTGGCGACGTAGATCTTGCCGTCGCCGGCCACGGGTGAGGCGTAATATCCTTCGTTCGACGGCAGTCGCAACTGCTTCAGTACACGCCCGTCGGCGGCTTTGAGCGTGGTAAGAATGCCGCCGTTCTTTACCATATACAACACGTCGCGATAAACCACGGGGCTGGGAACGTAAGGCAGACCCTTGCGATATTCCCACACGACGGCGTGCTCGGTCACGTCGCCCGAACCGCCCGGACGAATGGCCAACAGGGTGTTTTGGGCCAACTCGAAGACGCGTGCGTACTTGGCCCATTCGGGTTCGTCGAGCAGTTTGTCCTGGTTGAGGTCGATGCGGAAGAAGCGGTCGAGCACTTCCGGATCGCTCACCTCTTCGCGGCTGAGCTTGCCGTCGCCGTCGGCGTCCCACTTTTTGACCGCGGCCTTCCAGGGATCCATCGCCAGCCGGGCGTCGGTGTCGCCGCCCGGCGACCAGGTGGCCACGAACACCAGGCCCAGGGCCTGAGCGGGCGTGGGATTGACGATGCGGGCCAGGCCGTTCACCCACCAAAGCTTTTCGCCGTTATCGGCGTCGTAGGCCACGAGTTGTAAGGCGCCCGCCACAATAATCTGCTGACGCCCGCCGATCGTAAATGGCACCGGCGTGGAATAACTGCGTGTGAACCCCGGACGGTCGGTTTTCCAGAGCGTTTTGCCCGTCGCTGGGTCGAGCGCCATCACAAAGCTGTAGGTGTCGTGGTCGGCGCTGATGACGAGCTTGCCCTCGACCAGAATCGGTGAGCTGGCGGCACCGAACTCGTCTTGAAACGGCCCCAGTTCGCGCGACCAGGCGAGGTGGCCCTCGAGGTCATAGCAGAGCAGGCCGTAACTGCCGAAGAAAACGTAAATCCGCTGACCATCGCAGGCGGGCGTGGCCGCGGCCGGACTGCTGGTGGCGTGGTACTCTTCGATTCGCGAGGCGGGCGCCGCTTGCGTCCAACGGGTTTTGCCGCTTTGTCGGTCGAGCGCCACGGTGGCCAATTGGCGGCCGTCGAAGGTGGTCAAGTAGATGGCGTCGCCGTAGATGCACGGCGTCGAATGGCCGGCAGCGAGCGGTACTCGCCATTTTTGGGTACGGTCGTCGAGCTTGTCGGGCAATTTCTTTCCGTCGACCGTGCCACCATCATGCCGGAAGTAAGAGACCTCCGCCGCCGCGGCGCGGCAGATGCCGGCCAACGCGACTGTGAGGAGAATAGCCGCTGGGCCCGCATGATTGAAAGTGCTTACCTGCATGTGTTTGAAAGCAAGCTGATGAATTATCATGTCTCCGACTCGGGATGCGCTTTGAAGCCTATTTTGTCTCGAACCGCTTGCGGTAGTCGGTCGAGCATGCGAGTGTGCTCCGCAAGCACGCTGCTGTGCTCTGACAGCACGCGGAGGATCGCGGTCATGTCTTTCTCAATCCGACCAAAGCGTTCCGCCGTCTCGCGCTCCAATTCGGCAAGACGGCGGTCGGTGTCGGCCTGCCGGCTGAGAAAGGATGCCTGATTTTGAATCAGCATGGCCATCGCTTCGTCGAGGCGATCGCGGCCATTCTGCGTCGTCGTCTTTTTAGCCAAGATGTTTCGCTTTGCTCAGAGCTTGAAATCCAGAACCACTTGCCCCGCACTGAATTTAACCGCCGGCGCGCCTCAAGAATAGTCTCTCTTTGGTAGCGTCTTAAAGTTGAGTCGGCAGGCGAGTAGCGCCGGAAGCTCGAAGCGTTAGCGAGAGCTTATTGCTGTGGGCCAGGGCGCAAATGGCCTGAGTGCGTGAGGAGTCGTCCGCCATCTGCCTTTCGCCGATCGCGCTGCTGGGCAGACGCTTTATCTGGCCCGGGCGACCCGCTTGACGGGCGGCAAGTCCATAATGTCGATTGGGGCGGAGGAAGCATCGTTCGCCGCCAATTCGGGCTGTTCGCCTGCGCTATCTCCAACCGATTCGTAAACGGCTGAGGGCGTCTCGTCTACCGACGTCACGTAACTGGCCTGTGTGACGCGGTTTGTTCGCATGCTGCGCGGCGCGGCATTGCTTGCGTTGCGGGCGGGCGCCGGACCGGGCGAAGGCAAATAACTGCCGGCGTTCGGCGCGGGCGTGGGCGCGGACGGCTGGTATTGGTAGCCCCCAGGCGGAGAGTAAAGCCCGTTCGATCCATTGGCGGGGGCCGGTCCCGGCGCGGGCCATGACGGGGCCGCGCCGTTCATCGGCGGCGCGGGGTTGGTATAGTAGGCATCGGGCGCGCCTACGGCAGCGCCGGTGGGCGGCGGTGGAACGCGCGTGCTGGGTAAGTAGAACGGATCGGACGCCGGTTGCGAATTACGACAACCGGCCGTACAACAGGCCGCCAACAGCATCGCCGTCGGCCAGCGCATGGTTCGACTCCTAGACTTGAGGAAATATTGGAAGGGGCGGCCAATTTAGCGTTTTCTTTCTACGCGTAAAGGTCATTTGGAGTTCTTTTTTAATGTCTACGACCGCAACCACGCCCAGCGTCCAATGGATCGGAGGCGTCGAGGGTTGCCTGCGATTGCTCGACCAGACGCGTTTGCCTTGCGAAGTCGTTTGTCTCGACTGCCACGACGCTGAAACGGTGTTCGAGGCGATTCGCAGCTTGCGCGTGCGCGGGGCGCCGGCGATCGGCATCGCCGCCGGCTATGGAGTGGTGCTGGGCGTGAGGAGCACGGATTTAGCAAGCAAGTCGCCCGACGCGTGGCGGCAGCGGGTTGACGAAGTAGCCGATTACCTGGCCCGGAGCCGCCCGACGGCGGTGAACCTGTTTTGGGCGCTCGATCGCCTGAAGCGCGCCGCCCGCGCCTCGCAGGCGACCACGCCCGAGGAGCTGATTCAATGGCTGTTGCGCGAGGCGCAGGCCCTTCACGAAGAAGACCGCGCCATGTGCCACGCCATCGGGCGCTTTGGGGCCGAACTGTTGAGCGACGGACAGGGAGTGCTTACCCACTGCAACGCGGGCGGATTGGCCACCTCCGAGTATGGTACGGCCCTGGCCGTATTCTTCGCCGCGCAGGATGCCGGCAAGCGCCTGCACGTCTATGCCGACGAAACCCGGCCACTGTTGCAAGGTGCCCGGCTGACGGCCTGGGAACTCAACAGGCGCGCGATCGACGTGACGCTCATTTGCGACTCAATGGCGGCGCAAGTGATGCGTGAAGGTCGCGTGCAGGCCGTCGTCGTCGGCGCCGACCGCATTGCCGCCAATGGCGATACGGCCAATAAGATCGGAACATACGGCGTGGCGGTTTTAGCAGCGGCGCATGACATTCCGTTTTACGTGGCCGCGCCCAGCAGCACCTTCGATCTCTCGCTTGAAAGCGGCGAAACCGTTCCCATCGAGCAACGCTCGCCCGAGGAGATTACTCACGGTTTTGGCCGCCAAACCGCTCCCGAAGGAATTGGAGTTTACAACCCGGCTTTCGACGTCACTCCTGCCCGGCTGATCCGCGCCATCATCTGCGAGCGCGGCATAATCGAACCCGTCGATCGGCACACGATTGCGCAAATGCTTAACGCCCGATTGTAGCCTATGTTTTTACAGGAAAGCGACTTAGAAGAGAGTGGAAAGTGGAAAGCGAAAAGTGGAAAGTGAAAAGTGAAAAGTGGAAAGTGAAAAGTGAAAAGTGGAAAGTGAAAAGTGGAAAGTGAAAAAGCTGGTAGGCGGCCCAGCCGCGGTTTCCACTTTTTTCCTTTCCACTTTCCACTTTCCACTTTCCACTTTCCCCTAAGCACTTAAGCCCTAAGACCTGTTTATGGCTTTACAGAAGCTGCCGACGATCTTCGTCACCGACGAGCACCTGGTGATCGGCACCGTCCAGACGCGCGGTCTGCGCTTGCTGGAGATGCTGATCGACCCGAATTCGAAGTACGTCCACCTCAACGACGCACACGTAGCACGGCGAGAGTCGAAGGGCAATCGTGTGACCACGATGAAGGAAGTGGTGCTGCGCAAAGACCTGCTGCGGCTGGCCGTGCTGGGCGGTGGGCAGCACGAAGCTCCCGAAACGCGACGCTTTGCCTTTGTCGACAAGCAGACTTACCCGGCATTTCTCATCGTTTCGGGCTATGAGGTCGAGGGTCGGTTGCAACTTCGCGGCGCCGCTGATCCTGTCTCGGCAATGACGCACGAGCTGAAGGGGTTCATTCCCATCACCCATGCCCGACTGTCGCACGCGGGCGGCAACGGTGAACCGTTGAGCGCTTCGGTCGTGCTTTGCAATCGCGATTACGTCTCGCTGTTTCACATCGGCGAGGAGTTGCCGGCCGACAACCCACGCGCCGCCGCCCTGGGCGCTTCAGCTTGAGAGGTTGCCATCGCTTTGAGCCGTAGGGTGGGACAAGCTCGCCTCGGCGACCGCCGGCCCACCATGATTAGGCATCAGCGATC
>DASSFG010000162.1:0-2434 GCA_035694685.1 Pirellulales bacterium | reverse complement strand
GTCGCGCAGGCCGCGTTTCGCATCCCGGGCGCCGTCCGGTCTCTCGCCCACTTTTCGCGGACTGGAACCGCTTGAAGAGCGACGGCTGCTGACGTTCGCCGCGCCAGTCACGACCGCCTTGGATAACGTCCCACAATGCTTTGCCGTGGGCGATTTCTCTGGCGACGGCAAGGTTGACATGGCCGTCGAGATCGGGGGGCTCGCCGGGCAGAACGGCCCCCACGACCCAAGCTTCAGAATCGAGCTGTTCCAGGGCAACGGCGACGGCACTTTCCAGCCGCCCGTCACGGTATATAACTTCGGCAATGACTCCGCTTCGTCGCTCGCGGCTGCCGACCTCAATCACGACGGCAAGCTCGACCTGCTGGCGCTGGTGCCGTCCAGCCTCGGAACAAAGCTCGACGTTTTCTTTGGCAATGGCGATGGAACGTTTCAATCGCCCAAAACGTACGCCGTCTCCTCCGCAACGTCGATGGCCTTGGGAGACGTCACGGGGGACCGGCAAACCGATGTCGTGCTGGTCGGTACCGATTCCCACGATGCAATTACTATCCAGACGCTCCTCAACAACGGCGACGGCACCTTCCAATCTCCCGTCACGTCGACGCTTGGCTCGTTCACCACGTCACAAGGCTACGTTTTCGAGCCGACTTCTTTGGCCATCGGCGACTTTAGCGGTGATGGCAAGCTCGATGCCGTGGTCGCCAATTACGCCGATTCGCGCGTGCTCGTTTCCCAGGGCAATGGCGATGGAACCTTTCAATCGCCCATCAGTTATACGACTGAGGCGATCCCGGCCATGCAGCAGCCCTTGATCTACGTTGGCGTCAGCGCTCTTGCCGTCGGAGATTTCAACCACGACGGCAAGCTCGACATCGCCGCCTCCAATTATGCGGCTAAATCGGTGAGCGTGCTGCTGGGCAACGGCGATGGAACGTTCCAAACGTCGATCAATGATTCCATCGGCGCGCAGCCGTACGACATGGTGGCCGGCGACTTCAATGGCGACGGCAATCTCGACCTGGCCATTTCCGATCGGGTATCGAACGCCGTTGACGTGCTGTATGGCAACGGCGATGGCACTTTTCAGCTTCCCGCGAATGTCGCCTCCGTCAACTCACCGATGGCGATGGCCGTCGCCGACCTGAACCAGGACGGCCTGAGCGACCTCGTTCTCACCAACGTCGGCTACAATTCAGGCATGCCCGACTATTACGCGGCCACGACCATTCTGTCGACCCCGGCGCCGCCGCAACCGCCCCCCTCCAAGGGATCTTCCAGCCAAGGCACAACCCCCGACGAATCGTTCCTGGCTCGAGTTTATCAGCAGCTTCTGGATCGCGCGATCGACCCGGCCGCTTCGGCCTACTGGAACACTTACTTACAGCAGGGCGGCAGCCGACTCGACGTGGCCCTGGCCATTCAATCGAGCGCCGAATACCGCACCGACCAGGTCGAATTGCTCTATCAGCGATACTTGCAGCGCAACGCGGACCCCGCGGGGCTGCAAACGTTCGTACAAATGCTCGGCGCGGGCGGCACCCTGGAGGAAGTAGCGGCGACGCTTCTCGGCTCCGCCGAATATGCGAGCCACTTGGTCGCTCAGGCGGGCCAGACGCTTGATGCCGCCTTTGTCGAGGCATTGTTCCAAGACGTGTTAGGACGGGCGGCGACCGAAGGTGACGTCGCGGCTTTCGGCGCGATGCTGGCGCAGGGCGTCAGTCGCGGCGAGGTGGCTGCGTTCGTGCTGGCGAGTGCCGAATACCGGGGCCAGCTTGCTGAAAACTGGTATCAAGTGTCGCTCGGTCGAGCGGTCGATCCTGGTGCGCTACAGTTCATCGAGCAGTCGCTTGCCAACGGTCAAACCGATCAGCAGTTGTTGGCTGCGATTGTCTCGTCGGACGAATACGCCGCCGAAATCAGCTAGTGCAACCCTTTGGAGTGCGGCGATTCATCGCCGCTTTGAATTGCGGCGAAGCCGCTTTCTTTTGATGCGTGGCCGGCGACCAAGAACCGGCACGGCGAAAGAAACGTCGCTCCGCTACCGACAAAAGCGGCGATAAATCGCCGCACTCCAAAGACCGGTGCCGCCGCCACGCGGCTATCACACCCTGGGTCGGAACAAAACTCGCGTAAGCCGACCAGTGTCGATGGCGTGGATTTTGCGCAGCCCAGTGGCACTCTGGACTGCGCAAAATGGTCGCTTTCGGTGTGAATGCGCTGATGCGGATTTT
The DNA here is from genome assembly GCA_035694685.1 of Pirellulales bacterium. GTDB lineage: Bacteria > Planctomycetota > Planctomycetia > Pirellulales > JAICIG01 > DASSFG01. The sequence goes on along the minus strand of DASSFG010000162.1, from coordinate 200 downwards.
GTTCCGCGCGCGGTTTGTTACAGCCGCGTAGCGGCGGCATGTTGTAGCCTGGGGCGCAACCCCAGGACTTCGGACGGAGAGAGCGCCGTTTCAGCCCCGTCAGGGGCGGTAGGGGTTTGACGGTCGGGATCCTATCGCCCCTGACGGGGCTTTTCGTGCTGTGCGTGAACGGGAATCCTGGGGCTGACGCCCCAGGCTAC
>DASSFG010000161.1:0-7128 GCA_035694685.1 Pirellulales bacterium | reverse complement strand
TTGATGGGCGGCAGGCGGGGGCCACCGACACGATCACCGACATCGGCCGCATGGCGGTAGAGCAGCACCAGGCGATCTATCCCGGCATCGTAGCGCGAGCGGTGGTGCGTCGCATCGTGAAAAAAGCGGTTGTGCTCGGCGCCAAGGAAGCGCTGGGCGCCAACCAGAACACGATGACCAGCGTGGCGCTCGACGTGGTGGGCATCGCCTGGGAAGCGACCGAAGCCGCCGACACGCGTTGCTGGGGTCTGTTGCCCGAAAAGATTCAGGTATTGCGCGTCGAGCTGCCCGCCGGCACGCATCAGATCGGCTTGCAACCGGTGAGCCGCTACGGCTTCAGCGGCCCGGTCGAGCAGCAGACGGTGACTATCGACGACGGCCGCAACACCTACCTGCTCGCCAACTTTCCCGATTCTCGCCTGGTGGGCAAGATCGTGACGAACTCGGCAGGTGCGCCACTCGGCCGAAGCAGGTAGCGTCTTAAAGTTGTGTTGCTCGCTCGACGCACCGATCGTCGTAGGGTGAATCGCTTGTCGCGGCGTTTGGGCGGGGTAGACTAAGAGGAGCAGTCTTTTGGTCCGCTAGGGACCGTTAGGAGAAACTTGGCCAGCCGGGCCAATAAACCTGGACTTGTGCCGACCAGCTCTTGGGGAGGGGCCAAATGCGGGGACCGCGAATCAAACCCCATACGGAGATAATTATGCGATCCAAATACCCTGCACCGCGTTGGCTGGCGGCCGATGATCACGCGTCCGACAAACCGCGCAACCAGTCCACACCAAATCCCACCGGACCGTCCGAGGCCGACCTGCTTGACGCGTATTCGCGGGCGGTCATTCGCGTGGTCGACCTGATTGGTCCGGCGGTGGTGGCGGTTGCCCGGCGGCGAGGACAAGAGTCGGGCGGCGTCGGCTCGGGCGCGGTCATCAGCGCGGAGGGTTATGCCTTGACCAATAGCCACGTCGTTGGCGGAGAGCGGCGCGTCGTCGTCACCACGCACGATGGCGATACGGTGGACGCGGCCGTCGTAGGCGACGATCCGGCCACCGATCTGGCTCTGTTGCGGGTGGCCGCCCGTGATCTGCCTTCGGCCGGGCTGGGCGAATCAGCGGGCTTGCGAGTCGGGCAGTTGGTGATCGCCGTCGGCAACCCGTTCGGCTTTCAATCGAGCGTGACCACCGGCGTGGTCAGCGCACAAGGCCGCTCGCTGCGCAGCCAACAAGGCCGCTTGATTGAAAACGTGATTCAGCACACGGCGCCGTTGAACCCGGGCAATTCCGGCGGACCGCTGGTCGATTCTTTAGGTCGCGTGGTGGGAATCAACACGGCGATCATCGCCATGGCGCAGGGCCTGGGTTTTGCCGTGCCGGCCGACACCGCCCGTTGGGTCGTCAGCGAGATACTCGGGCACGGCCGCGTGCGCCGGCCGGTGTTGGGCGTTTCGGTCGGCTTGCGTCCGATTGGCCGCGAGCTTGCCCGGCAACTTGACTTGTTGGTGGATGCGGCGGTCGAAATCGTGGCAGTTGAACCGTCGAGCGCCGCAGCTCGGGCTGGCTTACGCTCCGGCGATCTGGTAGTGGCCATCGCCGGCCGCCTCGTCACCGGTCTTGACGACATGCACCGGCTGCTGTCGCGTGCCAGCGGCGCCGTCACCCTTTCGATTGTCCGCGGCGCGCGGCGATTGGAAGTCGACGTTGAGCCGCACGTCGCACCCTGAGCTTCGGTCTCGGCCCCGCGGGCAAAGCCTTGGCGAGCAGAGACGCAAAGAGGATGGCTAGAACAGCGCCGCAATAGGCCGGCCGTCGGCAACGGGCATGGGGCGATGAAGCTGATCGTGCAGGACCGTGGCGGGGTCGATTCCCAAGGCGTGATACACCGTGGCCATGACGTCGTCGGGCGTTTTCGGATCGCTTAAGGGATAGGCGCCCGTTTTGTCGGAGCTGCCCACCAGCAGGCCGCCGCGCACGCCGCCGCCCGCCAGCAGTACCGTCTGACAGGGCGGCCAATGGTCGCGACCGGCGTCTTTGTTCACCTTGGGTGTACGGCCGAAATCGCCCGTCCAGAGAACGAGCGTCTCGTCCAGCAGACCTCGCGACGACAAGTCTTCAAGCAGCGCGGAGAGCGCCAAGTCGGTTTGCGGCAACCGGCTTTCTTTGAGCGTTTTGAAATTGTTCTTGTGCGTGTCCCAACCGCCGATGCCGGCCGAGTAATAGACGGTCACGAAGCGGACGCCCGCCTCCACCAGCCGCCGGGCCAAGAGGACGCTTTGCCCGTACTGGTTGCGGCCGTAACGCTCGCGCACGGCCGCCGGTTCTTCGCCGATCATCAGCGCCTGCCGCGTGGTAGGCGACGTGAGCAAATCGACCGCCCGTTGCTGGTAGGCGTCCATGTCGCGGACCGTCGCGATCTGTTCGCCCAACCGCGCCGTTGCGGAAAGTCGCGTCAAGATGGCCTTGCGATCGTGAAGCCGGTCGATCGAGACACCCTCCGGCAAGGCAAGTTGATCGACCGAGAATTTCGCGTCGTCCGGATTTTGCGTGATGAACAGCGGATCGTGAAGCTTGCCCAAGAAGCCCGCGAATTCGCCGGGCGTGCGAAACGGACCGTCGGCGATCATCGTCGGCAGTGAAACGGCCGTGGGCACGAGGCGAGGACCGCGGCGCAGGTAGTCGACCACGGCCCCCGGGCAGGGAAAATCGGTGGCCGCCGCGTTTGACGTTACCAGGTCGACTTGCGGCCGGCGGCCGGTGAGCGAGTAATACGCGCCTGAGTTATGGCTGCCACGGTCATGGTGTACGCTGCGCACCAGCGAGAACCGGTCGGCCACGGCAGCCAGCTTCGGCAGATGTTCGCCAATGACGAGCGACGGGTTGCGCGTGGCGATGACTCCGAACTCGCCGCGAATTTCCGCCGGCGCCTCGGGTTTGGGGTCGAAGCTCTCGAACTGACTGGGGCCGCCAAATTGAAACAGCAGTATGCAGCTTCGTGCCTTGCCCGGCGTTGTTCCAGCGGACGACTCCGCCCGCAGCAAGTGAGGCAGCGACAGTCCGCCGAGGCCCAAAGCGCCGAAGGTCAGGGCCGCACGGCGAGTGCAGTGCGCTTGCTGAAAATCACGGCAGGCAATCATTCGTTCATTGTGGCACGCGTGCCAATTCATTCAAGTGTCAGTCGTTCTGTCGCAGCGACGAAGCAAGCTCCTCCGCCGTGCCATAACGATCCCGGGGATCATCCGCCAGGCAGCGGGCGACGATCGCGGCTATCTCGTTCGGCATCGAAACGTCGATGAAGCTCAACCTCGAGCGGCGCTTTTCGAGTAGTTCAGGCACGCTATGCGCATCATACAGCGCGCGCCCCGTGAATAAGGCGTAAAGTACGGCACCGAGACTGAAGATGTCGGCGGCGGGACTCAGGGCGTGGCTGCCGCCGAAAAGCTGCTCCGGCGCCATGTATGCCGTGTTTCGGTTGCAAATACACGGACTGCGTGGTCGTTTGCCCGTGTGAGTGCTTTTATGATGGTGAGAAGATGCTCTACATTCACCCTGACGAGTGCGTCGACTGCGGCGCCTGCGAGCCGGAGTGCCCCGTCGAAGCGATCTTCTATGAAGACTCGGTGCCGGCCGAATGGCGTGAGTTCATCGCCCTCAACGCCGAGATGGCGCCCCAGTGCCCGCAGATCACCGAGCGAAAAGAACCGCTGGCGAAGCGGTGAGCCGTCGGATAGGGGGCCATGAAAGACGGTCTTGCCGCAAACTACGGGAAAGGCTATCAAATTCGCTCGAACTAACTTAGTGGAACTGCCGGCGAGCCCTCCGATGAGCCGAACCAAGCCGATGCACCGATTCGCGGTGGCGGTCGGCTGGGGCACGTGGCTTAGCATTGCCATCGCTGGACTTCCGATCGCCTGGGCGATGGTGTTCAGTCGCTGGCTGGCCCCTGGCGGCGTTATCCGGCCCCGCCTGGCCGTTCCCCTGATCGCAATGACAGGAACGTTCATCGTCCTCGGGCGGTGGTTGCCGCCGACGAAGCGGTGGCGGGCGATCGGCATTGTGGCCGCCGTAGCTCCCCTGGGTCACGCAATGGCATGGCTATGGCAGGCGTCGGACTTGTCAGAGCCGGGCACGCTCGTTCCGTACCTGTTGACGACTGCCTGGATGACTTGCGTAGGCTTGATGGGTAAAAGCGGGGCTGGCGTAAGGCGTGGAAGCACACTACTGGCAGTCTCTTTGACATCTTTTCTCCTGGGCGTCTCGGTCCTTGACTGTCGTGCTCTCGACGGTGGCGGCGGTCCGATTGTTCACTGGCGATGCAGGCTTTTGGCTGCTTCCAAAAACGACTCATTGCTGCCATCCGACCGAAGTTCGTGTTCACTCTCCGACCTTGGATTGTGGCCGGTCTCCGACAGTGCCACGACGGTTGTGGCCGGATGCGACCCCGAGTTGTGGCCGGTCTCCGACCGAGCCACGGAGCCGACCGCAGGTCTCCCTCCATCGGTCGCCGCTCCATTGCGTCATGACTTTCCATCCTTTCGCGGCGAACGAGGTTCGGGAGAAATTAAAAACGTCGACCTGAGTACCGACTGGAGGCGCTTGCGCCCGCAGCCATTGTGGCGAAAGGCGGTGGGCAAAGGCTGGGGCGGTTTTGCAATCGTGGGAACTCGCGCCTATACCCAGGAGCTGCGCGGCGCAGACGAATGCGTGGTTTGTTACGAGGCCGCCAACGGCCGCGAACTGTGGCTCCATGCGGATCGCGTGTGCTTTACCAGTCCGACCGCGGGCGACGGCCCGCGCGCGACGCCGTCGATAAGCGGCTGCCTGGTATTTACCCTGGGGGCAACGGGACTACTGAACTGCCTCGACGCGGATACCGGCCAGCGCCACTGGTCGATCGATGTGATTGCCGACAACCAGGCCGGCAATCTTTACCACGGTCTCAGCGGCTCGCCACTCGTCGTACACGACCTGGTCATTGTCAGCACCGGTGCGTCCGGACATTCACTCGTCGCCTATGACGCTCATACCGGCCGGCGCGTGTGGCAGACTGGCAGCGATCCGGCTGGTTACGGATCGCCACAGCTTTGCGTCATCGACGGTCGTGAACAGGCCGTGATTCTGAACCGGCCTGGCTTGGCGGCGCACGATCCGATCACCGGTGAACTCCTGTGGACCTTTCCTTGGACCAACAACGAAGAGACGAATTGCTCGCAACCGGCGCCGGTGGCCAACGATCGTTTGCTCATCTCGACCGGCTACGGCAAAGGCGCCGCTCTCTTGCAAGTGCGTCAGCAGGCTGGCGGCTGGTCGGCCGAATCGCTTTGGACAAGCCGCCGGCTGAAGACGAAATTCTCCAGCGCCGTCATTCGAGGCGAACGCGCATTCGGCCTCGACGACGGTGTCTTGGCGTGCCTGAACCTGGCCGATGGCTCACTTTGCTGGCGGGCCGGCCGCTACGGTCACGGGCAGTTGCTGCTCATCAACGACGCGCTGCTCGTTCAATGCGAAAACGGCGACGTTGCCCTGGTGGCCGCCGATGGGAGCAAGCACCACGAATTGGGACGCTTCGCCGCGTTGAGCGACAAGACCTGGAATTATCCCGCGCTGGCCGGTCGCCTACTCATCGTGCGCAACGACCGCGAGGCGATGTGTTTTGAATTGCCACGAACTAACACGAACGCTTATGTTCCCATTTCAACGAGGTCGCTTCGCCCCATCTGCTTACGGTGAGGCCCGTCTCACTCGTCGCCGGTTGCTCAAATGGTCGGCAGGCGCGGCCATCGGCGGGGCATCGGTCGCAGTGGTCCATACGTCGACGCGCGACACGGTCCGCCTGGGCCTGATCGGCTGCGGGGCACGCGGCCGGCAACTGGCCGCCACGGTGCGCTGGACCGCGCTGGCGCGACGTTGCGGATCGCTCGTCGCCGTCTGCGACGTGCATCGCAAACGTGCCGAGCGAGTCGGCAGCGAGTGGTTTACCAAAGCTGACGTCTACGAGCACTATCAGGAGCTGCTCGATCGAGACGACGTTGAAGGCGTCATCGTTGCCACGCCCGATCACTGGCACGCGCCGATCACGCTGGCTGCCTTACAGACCGGCAAGGCCGTCTATTGCGAAAAACCGCTCACGCTGACGGTGGCGGAGGGACAACTCCTGGTGGCCGCCGTGCGGCAAACTGGCGGCATTGTGCAGGTGGGTACCCAGCAGCGCAGCGACTGGCGGTTCCGCACTGCCTGCGATCTGGTGCGCAACGGCCGGCTGGGAAACATTGAGCGCATTGAGGTCACGCTGCCGACCAGCTCGCTGCCGGCGCACGCCAAAGGTGGGCCCTTTGCAAACAGCCGGACGCCGGAGGGACTCAACTGGGATTTATGGCTGGGGCAGGCGCCGTTGGTCGATTTCTGTAAACAGCGCTACGACCCGTTCCGCTGGTGGTTCGAATACAGTGGCGGATTCATGACCGACTGGGGTGCTCATCATCTCGACATTGTCCAGCGAGCGTTAGGAGTGGAAGACGCCGGGCCGCAGTTGATCGCCGGTCGGGCAGAGTTGCCGGCGATCGAAAACGGCTACAACACACCGCGGCAATTCAGCGTCGATTTCACGTATCCTGGCAACGTTCTGGTACAGGTGCGCTTAAGCGACGAACAAAACGGCATTCTGTTCGAAGGCGACGAGGGGCGCCTCTTCGTCAATCGCGGCCGGTTGACGGGCAAACCAGTCGAGAGGCTCTCGCGCGATCCGCTGCCGCCGTCGGCCGAGCGGCTCGACAACGACACGCATTACTGGGGAACGGCCAATTACATTCACTTGCGCGAGTTTCTCGATTGCACTCGCACCGGCAAGCGGCCGATCTCCGACGTGGCCAGTCAGCATCGTTCGGTGACCGCCTGCCATTTGGCCAACATTTCGATGCGCCTCGGCCGCACCCTGCGCTGGGACGCTCAGTGCGAGCGTTTCCTCGACGACGATGAGGCCAACTCGCTACTGAGCCGCTCCCCGCGCCGCGGCTATGAATATTCGGGCTAGTGCTTTGTCAAAGCTAGATGTTCGGGTTGGCGTCTGTAGGGAACGCACTCCGTGGCGTTCCGTCGCGCACTGGTGGATCGTCAATTGGTGGTTCACGGAACGCCACGG
>DASSFG010000160.1:0-11406 GCA_035694685.1 Pirellulales bacterium | reverse complement strand
GTAAAAGTCACTTTCCAGCCAATGCCAACGCCGCGACGAGTGCGACGCAAAGGACTCCTATTGTCAACGCTGCCAGTTGGGCAACGGATCGTTTCGTTCGACGCAGAACGCGACCGGCCTCGGTTTCTGCTGGCGCGCGGTACGGGTTGTCTTCCATGTCCGCAATCTTATCACAGCAAACAGGAGGTGGTGAGCGCCAGTGGCGCCGATTGGTTATTCTCGCCGCCGCCTCGCGAGCGCGTTACACTTTGCCCATCAACTACTAGCGACCCGCGTCTGCCACTCCAGCCCAAACGGCAAGTCGTCGGCCGCGAACTCCAAGTGAATCACCCGGCGATGTCTCGGGTCGTTGGCCGGCGAAGAGGCGTGCAAAAGCAACGGCCGCATAACGAGTGCTCCGCCGCGCCGCGGGCAACAAATGATCTCTCTCCCGTCGCGTGTCCAGCGTTCGATGGCTTCCGCTGAGAGACGCTCGGCCCGGTGCGAACCGGCGATCACACGCAGCGGCCCTGCGTCTACCCCGCAATCGTCGAGATGAAGCCGTACCGTCAGCATGCGCGCCAGAACCTCATCCGGCGGCTGCACGTGCTCGACCCCCGCTTTGACCGACCAGGCGGTGAATCCGGGCGCCTCGACGCGCCGGCAAACGGCGATCGTGAGATCCTGATGCCAGGCGACACGCCAGTTCGCCGCTGGTAATTTGTCGAACCATAGCCCTCGCACGGCAAATGCACCTTTGCCCAGGAAGGGTTCAACGACATTTCTGAGCTGCGGACTTGCCGCCAGCCTGTCAATCTCGGGCAATCGCAAGAGGTTCCGCCGCCCGTACAATGCCGCCCTGTCCGACGAAGCTGCATTGTAGCCCTCGACGGCGTCGGCCAGGCCGCTCGCCTCCTCATCGCTGATGACGTTCTCGACGATGAGGAAGCCTTGCTGCGCGAAACTTTTCCCCAGATCGTCTTGATTACTCACGGTCTACCCGAGCTTCTTGCGTAGCGTCGCGCGGTGGATACCTAGGAGTTGGGCGGCGGCGACGCGATTGTCGCCGGTCCGTTCGAGCACGGTCGCTAACAAGGTCGGCTCGACCGCGTCGAGAAATTGCTGATAAAGATTGTCGGGCAACGGCTGCGCGGCCAGCCGCGCTCGCAGCCACTCACGCACCGCTTGATCAAGGTCGGAAACGTCGTCGGCCGCCGCGGCCAACGCCGGCAGGTGTTCCGGGCAAATCGTTCCGCCGCGGGCCAACAGCGCCGCGTGCTCGACGGCGTTGCGCAGCTCGCGAACGTTTCCACGCCACGGCCGATGCTGCAATTCTTCCATCGCCGCCGGCACAAAAGCGGCTTGTTGCCCCGCTACGTTCAACCGCCTCAGAAAGAGATTCGCCAGTAGCGGAATGTCGTCCGCCCGGTCGCGCAGCGGAGGCAGGTGGATTTCAAACACGGCCAGGCGGAAATAGAGGTCTTCCCGAAATCGGCCCGCTTTGATTTCGCGGCGCAGGTCGCGGTGTGTCGCCGCGATCACGCGAAACGCCGTCCGCCGCGGTCGAACGTCGCCCACCGGCGTGACCTCTTGTTGTTCCAATGCGCGCAACAGTTTTACCTGCACCGGCAGCGGTATGTCGCCCGCTTCGTCGAGAAACGCCGTGCCGCCGTCGGCCAATTCGAGCAACCCGCTGCGAGCCTGCTCGGCGCCGGTAAACGCGCCGCGCGCGTGACCGAAAAGTTCGCTTTCGACCAGCGACGGGTTGAGTGCCGCTAGGTTGATCGGCACCAGTGGTCCAGCCGAGCAGGCAGAGTGGCGATGGATGGCCCGTGCCACCAACTCCTTGCCCGTGCCGCTCTCGCCGGTGACGAGTACGGCGGCGTTCGTGGCGGCCACCAGCGCAATGCGCTTAAATACCTCCTGCATCGCCGGACTGGCGCCGAGGAGTTCTTCCGGTTCGCGCGAGATGGGTGCGGCGCCGGCGGAAGGGGCGGCGCGCTGGATTAACGCCCGCCGCATGACCGACGCCGCCTGATCGACGTCGAATGGCTTCGTGACGTAATCAAACGCACCATTTCGAATCGCCTCTACGGCGGTGGCGAGGTTACCAAAGGCAGTCATCACCACGATCGGGGCTTGCGGTTGCAAACTTTTGAGCTGCCGCATGGCCGACAGGCCGTCGGCGCCGGGCAAGCGCACGTCGAGCATGATCAAGTCGAACGGCTGCCCGCCGACCAACTCGATGGCTTCTTCGGCGGAAGAGGCCACCGTTGCTGCATGACCTTCGTCCGTCGCCAGCCGCCGCAGTGCCCAACAGATGCTCTCTTCGTCGTCGACAATTAGCAGGTTCACGGGAGCGCAGCGATCGGTGGGTTTGAAGGTCGAGCTGGGAGCCGCCGAGTGAGCGGTGAAAAGTTCGTTGCCGCAGGTTTATATTCAGCCGGCGTGCGCGACTTCGGCTAGTGGAGTGGGGTCAGCGATCGCCGCGCGAGTTCGTTGCGGCAAAGTAAGCTCGAAGCAGGTCGTGTCGCCTTCGCGGCGATAGTCCAGCGTGCCGCCGTGCGACCGCGCAATCTGCCGCGCGGCGGCCAGTCCTAAGCCAATGCCCTCGGGTTTCGTTGTGGCGAAAGGCTCGAACAAGCGTTCAGCAATTTCATCGGCCATGCCCGGCCCACTATCGATCACTCGCAGACGCACCAGGCCGATGGTTTCATCGAGTTCAAATCGCATCGAGCCGCCCGGACCGGCGGCTTCCAGCGCGTTGTAGGCCAGGTTGAGAAGCAACTGCCTGACTTGCTCGGCATCTGCGTCCATGAGGTCGCCGTCGGTGGGCCGCGCTCTCAGATCGACGAAACTGACCTCGACCCTGCGATGACGGCAGGTCGGCTCGATCATCCGCAAGGCTTCTTCGACGATCGCGGCCGGATCGCAGGCAGCCGGCTCCAACGGCCTGGGCTGGCCGGCCGAGAGGAAATGCTGCAAGTGATCTTCGGTTAATTTCAATTGCCTCAGTGCGATCGCGAGGCTTTCACCATCGGCATGGCAACCATGCCGGAGGTGGAGTTGCACGGCCATGCGAGCACCGGTGAGATCGTTGCGCAGATGGTGCGCCAGGCCGCCGCTGAGCTGGCCCAACAGGGCTAGCCGCTCGGCACGGCCGATCGCCCGCCGCATCTGGGCCAACTGCTCTGAGAGCGAATTGACCCCCTCGGCGAGATCGCGCAGCTCGTCGTTTCGCTCTGGTAACGACAAGGTTTGGAAGTTGCCTGTGGCGAGATTGGCCACCTGGGTTCGCAAACGCGCAATCGGTCGACCCAAGCGGGCCGCAATGGCCGCGGCCACCGCCATAAAGGCCGCCAGCGTGACGGTGCCCACGACGAGCGGCGGCAAGGCGGCCTCTTGACGGCTGGTGCGCCAATCTTCTTCCGGATAAAGAATGTGGAGCACCACGGGCCGCGCGGAGGGCCCGCGCGAAGCCATTGTCAGCGAAGATACAAAGTAACCCTTGCCAGCGACTTGGGTCGGGCGGCCAAGCTGGAGATCTTGCCAGCGGTCGGTGGCGCTCGCCGGCCGAGGAACCCGCGCCCCGGGTGTCTTGGCCACGACTTTCCCCGACGAATCGACGAGGGCGAACTCGGCGCCGCTGAGTCCGCGCATCTGTTCGAGCACGGCGTCGGTCAGCGGAAAGCTCGATTCGGTCAAGGTGCGGCCAAGATGGCGGAGCTGCTCGTTGATCTGCCGCTCAGCCCTCCGCGCCGCAAGATAGGCGCTCAGCACGCTCGCCGAGAGTAGCCCCAGCAGCATGGCCGCGGCAAACGGCAAGAGAATCTGATAACGAATCGGCCAGCGCATAGATAACATTATCTTAAGTGGTCGATCCAGGCTCTTCAAGGAACGCCTATGGCATTCTGACCGTGGCAGGGTATGCTTTGTCGGAAAGAACAGGTTTCCGAGAAGGAATCATGACAAACGTGTTAGTACGGCCTGTGGAAAGCTGGCGAGACCGACGCCGGTTCATTCGCTTCCCGTTCGACCACTACCGCGACGACCCGCACTGGATGCCTCCGCTGTTGGGAAACCAGCGCGAGCTCTTAGGTTACAAGTGGCACCCGTTTTATGAAAACGCCGAATGCCAGACGTTTCTGGCCGAGCGCGGCGGCCAGGTGTGCGGTCGCATTGCCGCGATCGTCAATCGAGCGCACAACGAGTTCCACCAGGAGCGACGCGGTTTCTTTGGTTTCTTCGAGTCAATCGACGACCCGGCCGTGGCCGGCGCCTTGTTCGATGCGGCAGCGGCCTGGCTCAAGTCGCGCGGCATGCAGTCGCTGCGCGGTCCGGCGAACCCTTCGATGAACTACGAGTGCGGCCTACTGATCGAAGGGTTCGACAGCGCGCCCACGTTCATGATGACGTACAACCCGCCCTACTACGCGAAGCTGATCGAGGGCTATGGCTTCGCCAAGGGACACGACCTGCTGGCCTACATCGGCGAACGCGGCGACTTGCCCAACGTGGCCGCGCGCCTCAATCCGCTGGCGGAGCAGGCCCAGGCCCGTTGCAATGCGATCATCCGGCATACCACGCGGAAGACCTTCAAGGCCGACGTCGAGGCCTTCGTCGAGCTTTACAACCGCACGCTGACCGTGAATTGGGGCTTTGTACCGTTGCCGCCGGGCGAAATGCGCAAGCTCGCGGCCTCGCTCGAACATCTGATCGTGCCCGAGCTGGCCGTGATGGCCGACGTCGACGGCCAGTCGGTGGGCGCCATCATTGGCTTGCCTGACTACAATCCCCGCATTAAGGAGATCGGCGGGCGGCTGTTTCCCTTCGGCGTGTTTCGCCTGTTGAGCAGGAAGAGAGACATCAAACGCGTGCGAATCATCAGCATCAACGTGGTGCCCGAGTACCAGCGTTGGGGCTTGGGGCTAGTGCTGATGAAAGCTCTCTCGCCGAAGGGCATCGAGATGGGTTTCGAAGAAGCGGAATTCTCTTGGATTTCAGAAGACAACGACCTGGCGCGTCTCGGCCTGGAAAAAGGCGGCGCCAAGATCTACAAGAAGTACCGCATGTACGACCTTGCCCGGCCGTTATAGCCATGTTCACTCTCGCTCGATCTCGACCGTGCGGTGAGTCCGCGCATGTTGGGCGGGTCGGCGCCCGCTCTAAACAGCCGTGCGGACGAATCTAAGCTCGGGAAAATAGGCGGTGGCTGGGGCAGAGACGCGGCTGCTCGACGGTCGAGCTCGCTTTGAGCGTTATGCCGCGGCGATGCCCCGGTGGGCGGCGATCCGGGGCATCGCTTGGCCACGACGCGAAATCGGTCTTTTAGGATCCAGCATGGCCAAGCTCTGCCCCAGCCACCACTCGCAGAGCATACTTCCTTCCGCGCGTCTACTTAGCTCGGTCGTTCCACCCCTACAATTTAACTCCCAGCCCCGGACCGTCGGGCACAAACAGCCGATCGGCCTCATAACGTAGCGGCGGTTGGCAAAGCGGTGACTCGTAATAGATCGGCCCAATCAGGTCGCCGGGAAAGCGCTCGCACATTAGGTTGGCGGTGGCGACCGTAACGTGGGCCATGGCGGCGGTGGCGACCTCACGCTCGAGGTTGCTGCCGATGGTGCAGACGATGCCGGCCGCTTCCGCCAGTTTGGCAATTGCCTGAGTCGGCCGCAGTCCACCATGCTTGCCCGGGTAAAGACTGAGCACGTCGGCCGCCTCGTGACGGATCACTTCCAGCGCCTCGTGTGGCGTAAACACGCTTTCGTCGGCCATCACGGGGATGGCCGTTTTGCGACGGACGGCCGCCATCGCCAGGTGATCGCCGCGTTTCGTCGGCTGTTCGAACAAGGCCACGTCGAGCTGCTCGAAGTGTCTGGCCGCCCACACGGCTTGCTCAACGGTATAGCCGCCGTTGGCGTCCACTGTGAGCATGACGTCGGGGCCGATCGCCTCGCGCACGGCCCGCAGTCGGTCGACGTCGGCCCGCGGGTGCATATCGCGGCCCACTTTGACCTTGATGCAGGTCCAGCCGCGGGCGGTCATGAGCGCGGCCTGTTCGGCCGCGAGCGCCGGAGCGACGGCGCCCACCACGAACTTCACCCGCACTCCCCCCGACTTCGCTTCCGCGTCGCACCCCCCCAAGAGCTTGAGGACGGGCACGCCCAGCGTCTTGCCTTGCAAATCGAGCAGGGCCATTTCCACGGCGGCCTTGGCGAAGCTATTGGCGTGGATGGCGCGATCGAGTCGCCGCATAATCCATTCACTATCGAAGGGGTCGGCGCCGATCAACATCCGCTTGATCTCCTGCTCGAACAGCGCCAACACGCCGGCCTGAGTCTCGCCGCTCCAGATGCAGGTAACGCTGGCCTCGCCCAAACCAACGCGGCCCTCGTCGTCGGCAATCTTGACCAGCACATATTGCCCGACGAGGTGCGAGCCCAGCGAGCTGACGATGGCGACCTCTTGGCGGATCCTTCCTTCGATGGGCTCGGCGGAAGCGGTAGTTATGGGCACGGGCGTTCCTCGTTTTCTTCGGTCGCCGGGATTGTCCCGCCCGACGTTTACAGGTCGTCGCGACACGATGGCGGCAGGTAAGTGCGACAGTTCGGGCAAAGTTGAAACGCCGCCGAAATGCGCGTGTGGCAACGCGGGCAACTTCGGCCTGGCGCCGTGGCGGTGGGCGTCTGCTCAGACGGGTGCAGTACCACGGAGTGGTCCGGTGGCGCATCGCCCAAGACCGCGAGAATGGAGGTGTCTGAAACCTCTCGCCGCGGCTGAAGGGTGACGCGACTTTGGCACCTTGGGCAGACCGCCTCCTTACCCGCATCCTTGCCGTCGAAACGCAATTTGTGCCCGTTCGGGCAGCGCAGCTTGAACGTCATGGCGTCTTTCTCCGATCGATTCTGACGAAGCCCCGGGAAATACGATGAATCGCTATCAGGCCAGTTCGCGGGTTCGTTCTCAACGCCAAACAAGGCGTTTGTCGCAGGCAGGACAAAAGGCGGGATAAAATGAGGCGGGGAGCGGTTCTCAGGGAACCACTGCCATCAACTTTAATTTGAGGACACGGGTGAATCAAGGCTAAGCCGAGTCAGACTCCTCAGGAAGGTCTGCTTCCGACCGGCCGGAGGACCTGCCGCACAGTTGGCGTTGCGGCTGCTGACGCGTTCGCTAAGAATGGAATGGCATTGGGCATCCACCGGCTGACTTTGTGTCAAAACATGATGATCAAGAAGCGATTCATTTTGCGCTGCCTCAATGCCTGCTTGCTGAGCTGCCTCTTAGGCACTCTGAATGCAGCCAAGGCGGCGGAATTCAAATACTTTGACTCCGATAGTGTGAAGCTGCGCTACCGGGTCTCCGGCGAGGGGGAGCCGGTGTTGCTGATTCACGGACTCGGCGCCAGCATCCATTTGCAATGGGGCGCGCCAGGCGTGATCGAGGCGCTGGAGAAGAACTATCGCGTCGTGGCCTTCGACAATCGCGGGCATGGGCGCAGCGGCAAACCGCACGATCCCGCCCTCTATGGCGAAGAAATGATGCACGACGCGGTGCGACTGCTCGACCACCTGCAGATCGCAAAGGCCCACATCGTCGGCTATTCGATGGGCGCCGTCATCACCGACAAACTACTGGTTGAACATCCGGAGCGGTTTTTGACCGCCACCCTGGGCGGAGCGGGCTGGGTCAAACCGAACGACGATCGCGCTGAATTCTTAACAGAGGTGGCTGATTCGCTGGAGCAAGAAAAAGGCATTGGGCCGCTGTTGGTCAAGCTCACGCCGGAAGGACGCCCGAAGCCGACCGACGACCAGCTTCGCATGCGTGTGGCGAACAAGGTTTTCGGTTTCGTGAACGATCAAAAGGCGCTGGCCGCGGCCGCGCGTGGTATGCAACGGCTCGCCGTCACCGAAGAGCAGCTCAAGCAGAATCGGGTGCCTACGTTGGCACTGGTCGGCGGCATCGACCCGTTGAAAATTACCGTCGATGAAATGGCCGAGGTGATGCCGAACCTGACGGTCGCCGTCATCGAGGACGCCGATCATTTTACGGCCTTCAGAAGCCCCCAGTTCCTCCGCGAGCTGAAGGGCTTTTTAGATTCTCATGCCGCGGCGAAGACGGAATGAGGCGGATGCCCTTTTTAGGAGCACGGTCTGCAGGGAAATGGCCTTGGCGATTATGGCCAGCAGGCCGTCGACGAGGGCCGGAAATGCCCCTGTGTCTCCCGGCTTAATCTTCTTATAATGCCGGCATTTAACTGAGGAACCAAAAATGCCGAACGATGGCGGAGTGGTGCGAGAAATCGCCTGGCGAGAGATTTTTCCCTGGCTGCTCTTGTTCCGCTCGTTTCGCATTTCGATTCAACTCTGGCAATTGTTGCTTTCGTCTGCCGGCGTGCTTTTGACCATCTTTGGCTGGTGGGTGTTGGCGAAGGTTTTTGGCGGCACGAACGAAGAGCCGCTGAAAGCCTGGCTGGACGCCCCCTTTTATCAAAGCTGCCCTTGGAGCGAGCGCGATGCCGGCTGGCCGTGGAAGTCACAAGGGCCCTGGGCCGACATTGACCCGGTGCAGCTTGTGCCGCAGCAAACACTCGACCCGGCTCGGCACCCTGTTTGGCAGCCCGCGCCGCCGCAACTCGGACGCTATCCGGCCAATCCGTTCTACGGCCCTTGGCGGCAGCTTCGAGCCCCCTTTCGCCAGCTCTTCGAGCGGAAGCTCGGCATTACCGGGCTGGCGTTTTTGCTCTGTTGTTGTTTGTGGGCCGCGGCGGTGTGGGCGCTGTTTGGTGGGGCGATTACCCGTCGGGCCGCGATCGACTTGGGCCGCGAGGAAAACGTCAGCCTCACTGCATCGCTGCGATACGCGGCCGGCAAGTGGTCCAGTTACTTTGCCGCCCCTCTCTTGCCGCTGGTGGGCTTGTTTATCTGTGCTTGCCCGGTGCTCGTGCTGGGGCTGTTGATGCGGTTCAACGCCGGCCTGTTCCTGGCGGGCATCGTGTGGCCGTTGGCGCTGTTGGCGGCGCTGGTCATGGCCTTGTTGCTCATGGCCTTGTTGTTCGGCTGGCCTTTGATGTGGCCAACCATCAGCACGGAAGGCACCGACAGCTTCGATGCCTTGAGCCGCTCTTGGTCGTACGTTTATCACCGACCGCTGCACTATCTGTTTTACGCCGCCGTGGTAACGGTGTTGGGCGCACTTGGCTGGCTCCTGGTGGCCTATTTTGCCGATTGGGTTGCCTATCTGCCGGCCTGGGCGGCAAGCTGGACGGCGGGCAATGAGCGAATGGACGACGTTTTCGCCGCGAGCGATTCGTTGGGCACGATGGGCCGCTGGGGCGCCAAGCTGATCTTTTTCTGGAGCGGTTGTGTGCGCCTGTTGGCGCTCGGCTTTGTCTACAGTTATTTCTGGACGGCCTCGACCGCAATTTACTTCCTGCTGCGCCGCGACGATGACGGCACCGATCTGGACGACGTTCATCTCGAGGCCTCCTATCAGAAATACGGCCTGCCGCCGCTGGAAAAAGACACCGCCGGCGTGCCGGTCGTTCCTAACGATGAGCAACTGCCCGCGACGGCGACGGCGCCCGCAGAGCCGGTAACTGAAACGTCGCCGTCGGGACCGGTGACAGGTGAAGAAACGCCGATTTGAGAGCACGGCTCGTCCGTCTGCCGTTTTGCATTTTTACTTTTGCATTTTGCATTAGTCGAGCCCTGGTGCCTGCGTGCAATGCAAAATGCAAAATGAAAAACGCAAAATGAGAAACACGTGCAATTTCGTCATCTACCTGAACCCTGAAGCCTGAACCCTGGCCGCTGAACCCACTGATGATCGACTGGTCTCGTTTCGTCGAGTTGATTCACAAGCACGAACGCTTTCTGCTGACGAGCCACATTCGTCCCGACTGCGATGCGCTGGGCAGCGAGCTGGGCATGGCAGGTGTGCTCGATTCACTAGGCAAAGACGTCCAGATTGTGAACGGCCAGAAGACGCCCCCAAATCTGGCCTGGATCGACCCACACCAGCGCATCCGCGCGATCGGCGCCGACGTGCAATTGGCCGATTTGGCCGACCGCGAGGTGCTGCTGGTGCTTGATACCAGCGCGTGGCAGCAGCTTGGCGATATGGCCTTGGTACTGCGAAACACGGCGGCTAAAAAGGCGGTGCTCGACCACCACGTGAGCGAAGACGACTTGGGCGCCGAGGCGTTCAAGAACGTGCAGGCCGAAGCCACCGGTCGGCTGGTGCTGGAGGCCGCCGGCCATCTCGGCGTGCGGCTCACGCCCGAAATCGCTACGCCGCTGTTCGCGGCCATTGCCACCGACACCGGCTGGTTCCGTTTCTCATCGACCACCGGCGACACCTACCGTTTCGCAGGGCAACTGGTCGACGCCGGCGCGAACCCCACGGACATCTATCGTGCCCTGTACGAGCAAGATACCCTGCCTCGCTTGCAACTCATCGGCCGCACGTTGGCCCGGACACAAGCGGAGTTTGCCGGCAGGCTGATCCACACCGTCATCTATC
This sequence comes from Pirellulales bacterium, assembly GCA_035694685.1. Classification (GTDB taxonomy): domain Bacteria; phylum Planctomycetota; class Planctomycetia; order Pirellulales; family JAICIG01; genus DASSFG01. The sequence continues at coordinate 897 of DASSFG010000160.1, read as the reverse complement.
AAGACGACTTTAAGGCCACCGGGGCGTTGCCTTCCGACACTGAAGACGTGGTGAACATGACGCTCACCGTGGCAGGCACGCAAGTGGCTGTGATCTTCGTCGAGCAACCCAACGGCAAGTTCAAGATCAGCTTCCGCAGCCGTTCGGCAGTCGATTGCAGCAGGCTTGCCGAGCAATTTGCGGGAGGCGGACACAAGGCCGCCGCCGGCGCCATGGTCGATGGCCCGTTTGCCGCAGCCCAACAGCAAGTGCTTGACGCTGTCCGCGCGGCGATGAAATAACTTATAGCATGGATGTCATGGAAGTGCCTGATGCTGTGCCCGTTCTCATCGGTCAAATTCCACCGGACCACAATCAAATAGGCGCCACGCGCTAATCGCGCTTCAGCAGTTCGGGCTGGCCTTCGAGGTGCAGGGTGAAGGTGGGGAAGCGCTGGCGGTCGACGCCGGCATCTTCCCAGCCGTAACGGTGTTTGCCGATGTGCCACAGACGAATGCTCGTATCGGCCAGAACGCGATAACCGCAGGCGTGTGCCCGCTGGCAAAAGGCGTAGTCCTCCGCCAAGTACCAGGCGCCGTCCTCGTCCGCGTGAACCATCGGCTGAAAGTACGGTATCATCGGGTGCCCAAACCGCTCGTTGCAGACCGGTAACCCCAGCTCGCGCTGCATGCGCAAATAGACCTCGCGGCGGATCAGCAAGAAGCCGGTGCCGGCATAAAGGATCTCGTTCAGGCCGCCGTCCTTGCCGAAGCGCAGGTGCGGCGTGCCGACCAGCGCGTGGCAAGCCAGCGAGCGCTTGCCTTTTTGCGGATAGATGCCGCACACAATCGGCTGCTGGTGCGAGCGCAGGCGATCGACGGCATCGGGATGGAAGCCGATATCGGAATCGATCCAGAT
>DASSFG010000159.1:0-6204 GCA_035694685.1 Pirellulales bacterium | reverse complement strand
CTCGAAAATCGTGGTTTCGGGCGATGCCACTCAGGTCGACTTGCCCAGCCATACGCAAAGCGGTCTGATCGATGCCATGCGGCGATTGAAAGGCATCGAGGGCTTGACCCATGTGCGGCTGGGCAATGCGGATATCGTGCGGCATCGCCTGGTGCGCGAGATCGTTCGCGCTTACGAAGAAGAGCCCGCCAGGCGGCGGGCAAACTAATGAACACCACTGTTACACGTAAACGTCCCAAGAGTGTCCGGGTCACGTCGTTTGAGTTGGCGCCGGGCCGGCTCGCCAAAGCACTGATGCTCTTTCGCCGCAGCGACGTGCTGCTGCGAATGGCCTTGGCGCTGACCGCGGCGAGCGCCCTCTGGGCGGTTTCGTTGGGCTGGTTGCCGCCCTTTCCCTACCATGCGGGATACGTTCCGCAACGAAACATTACCTCGCGAGTCGGCTTTTCGGCCCCCGATCCCCGGGCCTTGGCGACGGAAACAGAGCAGTTTCTCCGCTATGAGCCGGGTGAGGCCCTGGCTTTGGCCGGCGAGCCGTTGCAGCCCAAAACGGTCGACCTGCTTGAATTGGAGTACAAGGCATACGTTCAGCAGATTTCGGCCGATCGGATGTTCGAACGCGGCGCGGCCTTGTTCGCACTCATCGTCGGACTGTTGGCGATGTCGGCCTACTACGTGTACCTCCGCGACCGCCGGCTGATTCACGATCTGTACCATACCTCGCTGGTCTTGATCACATCTTGCGTGGCACTGCTTTTGGCACGCTGGACCGCCCGCGATCCTTGGCGGGCCGAGATTATCCCCTTGCTGCTGTTCGGCATGACCGTTGGCATTGCCTACGGCCGCGAACTGGCCCTCGTCTTGTCCGCGGCATTGACGCTCGTGTTCGTGATGGCCGACGGCGCCAGCCTAGCCCACCTGGCCCTGTTGCTGGGCATCAGCACCTCGGCCATCGTGCAACTGGGGCGTATTCGCAGCCGCCGCAAACTGATCTGGGTGGGGATGATTTCCGCTGCCTTCGCACCGCTTTTGACACTGGCCGCCGGCATGCTCGACGGTCAACCGCTCGGCAGACCGCTGTTCAGTTTGGCGGGGCAAAACGCCGTCTGGACCCTGCTGACCGGCTTTCTGATCACCGGCCTGTTGCCCTTCGTCGAGGGGTTGTTCGGCGTGCTCACCGAAATCAGCCTGTTGGAATTAGGCGACGTCGCTCATCCCTTGCTGCAAGAGCTCGTGCGTCGAGCACCGGGCACCTACAACCATTCGATCAACGTGGCGTCGATTGCCGAGGCCGCGGCCGAAAGCGTCGGCGCCCGCGGCTTGCTGGTGCGCGTGGGGGCGTATTTCCACGACATCGGCAAAATGCTCAAGCCGCACTATTTTGTCGAAAATCAAGGGCTGGAAGAAAGCCGGCACGACTCGCTCGTGCCGGCCATGAGCACGCTGATCATCATCGCGCACATTAAAGACGGCGCCGATCTGGCCCGTCAGCATCGCCTGCCGCAGCCGATCATCGACATGATCGAGCAGCACCACGGCACCACGCTGGTGGAGTATTTCTATCGCCGCGCCAGCCAGCAATCGGCCACCGATCCTGATGGCAACGGCGTGCAGGAAAGCTCGTTCCGCTATCCGGGACCACGGCCGCAAACCGTGGAAGCGGCCGTGCTGATGATGGCCGACACCGTCGAGAGCGCCAGCCGCGTGCTGGTCGAGCCTACGCCGTCGCGCATCGAGAGCCTGGTGGAAGAGATTGCCATGAAAAAGCTGCTCGACGGCCAGTTTGACGAATGCGGCCTGACGCTCGCCCAGCTTCGTAAAATCGAAGACAGCCTGGTGAAGTCGCTCACCGCCGTCTATCACGGCCGCGTGAAGTACCCCGACCAGCGAACGGCGTGATGTTGCGCATGACGCCCGCCCTGCGATCGGCCGCCGCGCACAAAGCGCTGAAAGCAAGTTGCCTGGCGCTAGTGCTGGTCGCTGTGGTCGTGCCGTGCGCCGTTTGGTGGCTTAGGCCTTCGACGGACGCTCTGGTAGCGAAGGCGGAGGCGGCGCTGGCGGAACGCGAATATGAAGAGGTCGAATCGCTCTGCCGGCGCGTTTTGGCACGCGATCCGCGGTCATCGGCAGCGCTGATGTTGGCAGGCGAGGCGGCGACCAGGCTAGGGCAGCCAAGTGATGCCGTGCAATACTTTGATCGGGTGCCCGAGGACGGAGCACAAACGGCAACCGCTCGACTGAAGGCGGCGAACATTCTTCTCGATGGCAACCGCGCGGCCGCCGCTGAACGAGAACTATTAGCCTCGCTTGCGTGTGACCCCGATCTGACCGCCGCGCATGAGCGTCTGGCCTGGTTGCTGGACGTCGAGGGGCGACGTTTCGAAGCCTTGCCGCACCACTATGCCTTGCTGAGATCGAAAGCGGCCGGTTTCAACTCGCTCATGGCGACGGGCAATCATGAGGTGCCGTTCGAATCACCACGCCGTCTGCAAGCATTCCGCAAAGCAGAGCCCGACAGCGCCCTTGCACTGATCGGGATGGCGCGCAGCGAGCTGCGCAACGACCGGAACAGGGCACGGCGGTTGTTGGAAACCGCGGTGGCGATGACTCCTTCGCTCGTCGAAGCCCATGCTCTCTTGGGCCGCGTGCTCTGGGATCTGCACGACGGATCCTCACTTGCCGTCTGGCAGGCACGACTTCCCGCTGCCGCGGATCAACACCCCGACGTGTGGCTTGTGCGCGGGGAAATGGCGCGGGAAGCGCACCAACTTACGGCTGCGGCGCGGGCCTTTTGGGAGGCGCTGCGGCGAGATCCGAATCATCAAGCCGCGACCTATCAATTGTCGCGCGTGCTGCCCACGCTGCCCGGGCCGCGGCAATCAGCCTCCGACGACGTCGCCTTTCTGGCCGAACGGGCAGGCCAGCTCGAACAGTTGGCCGAAACGCTCGACACGCTTCGCACGCGCCCCACCGACTTGGAATTGATCGAGCGGGCCGCCGTGCTTACGGAATCGCTGGGTCGCTTGTGGGAATCGTGGGGCTGGCGCCGGATGGCCTATGCGATTTCACCTCAGTCGGAGTCGATCGGACGCGAACTGGCATGCCTCGAACCGCTGTTGTCGCCGTCGCTCGGGCCAACACTCGCCGCAAGCGATCCCGGACAGCGGCTCGACTTCAGCGACTTGCCGCTGCCGGACCGCGGCGTCTCCGCTGGCGAAGCCGAGCGCCCTGTGGCGGCAGACGGGTTACCTGAGCATCCGCTCGGCGGAGCGGCGGCAGCCGGAGTGGCGTTTCGCGAGGTCGCCCTGCCGTCGGGCATCGAGTTTTCCTATTTCCGAGGTTGCGAGGCGGGCGCTGGCGATGGTCGGATGTTCGAATTCGCGGGCGGCGGGGCGGCGGTGCTCGACTTCGATCTCGACGGTTGGCCCGACCTGTACTTCGCACAAGGCTGCCGTTGGCCGCCCGTCCCGGGCCAAACAGAGTTTCTCGATCAGCTTTTTCGCAACGCGGGTGGGCGGTTCCTTCGCGTGACGGACCTGGCCGGCATGGTGGAAGACCGCTTCAGCCAGGGGGTGGCGGTCGGGGACTTCAATTCAGATGGCTTTCCCGACTTGTACGTGGCCAACATCGGTCTGAACCGCCTGTGGATGAATTGCGGAGACGGCACCTTCCTCGACGTGACCTCGCAGGCGGGACTGTCCGACGAAAGCTGGACGACCAGTGCGCTGGTGGCCGACCTCAATGGCGATGGATTGCCCGATTTGTACGACGTGAATTACGTCTCGGATGACGATGTGTTTGAACGCGTTTGTCCCCGAAATGGCCGGCCATTCAGTTGTCGGCCCGGAGAATTCACGGCGGCACCCGACCGCTTGCTGGTCAATCTCGGTGACGGGCGTTTCACGGACGCGAGCGAGCAAAGTGGCGTATTTTTGCCCCGTGGCAATGGTCTGGGTGTGGTAGCGGCCGACTTTGCCGAATCCGGACGCTTAGATCTGTTTGTCGCCAACGACGACGATGCTAACTTCTACTTTGTCAATCAAGGCACGGCAGCCGACGGATTGCCACGATTTGAGGAAAGGGGGGTGCTGGCGGGGTTGGCCTTCGACGGGCACGGCCGTGCTCAAGCCTGCATGGGCGTGGCGGCGGGCGACGCCGACGGTGATGGTCGGCTCGACTTGTTTGTCACGAACTTTTATCACGATTCGAACACGCTCTATCTCGAACGAGCAGCGGGTCTGTTCGACGACGCGACGGCCGGTTCCGGCCTGCGCGAGCCAAGTTATGAAATGCTCGGTTTCGGCGCCCAGTTTCTCGATGGTGAGCTCGACGGGTGGCCCGACCTGATCGTGGTCAACGGCCATATTGACGATTATCGCCAAATGGGCACGCCGTACGCGATGCGTCCGCAGTATTTTCGGAATTTGGGGGAGGGGCATTTCGCCGAGTTGCTTGAACCGGGTCTGGGCGCCTACTTTGCCTCCGATCATCTTGGCCGCGCCCTGGCCCGACTCGACTTCAATCGCGACGGACGCGAGGATTTTGTCGTCTCGCAACTCGACGCACCGGCAGCGCTGGTTGTCAACAAAACGAGTCCCGCTGGTCATTTCCTCGCTTTGCAGTTACGCGGCACGAACTCGTCGCGCGACGCCATTGGTACGCGCGTCACGCTCACGTCAGGCGGCCATACCTGGACCCAACAGCTTACGGCCGGCGATGGCTACATGGCCAGCAATGAGCGGCGATTGGTGTTCGGGCTGGGCGCCGCCGACGCCGTTGACGAGGTAACCATCCAGTGGCCTTCGGGCACGCAACAAGAGTGGCGTGCCTTGCCCGCCGATTCAGAGTGGATTGCAGTGGAAGGCAACGCAGAGCTCTCGCGACAACGACTGGCCGACGTTCGAGTCAGGTAGTTAACGTACCGGGTGGCAATAATCCGTAGGGTGGGACGAGCCACCCAGAGGGTACCCAGAGTCCCACCAAATTTCAATCAACGGATGGCGCCACCGCGCAGGTAATCGACTATGGCGTAGAATCGTTCGCCCTGGCCAATAACCCCGTCGGAATTGTCGATCTGACCGACCAGGGATTCTTAGGGAAGCGTCCTACGGAGAAGCCTCCAACGGAACAGCTTTCGCCGGGAAGGTACAGTCATTCCAGGTCAGCGGTGACGGAAACGACGACCGCCGGCGTTCTTGAGGAGGGCTCAGCCGACACACATGGCTCCAGCGGCGTGCAGTCGTTCGCCGTCGCCAATGGCGGCCAGAACATTTTCTGGCAAACCACCAACGGCAACCTGTACGAGTCCACGAACGGCTCGCCGGATCTGTCGCCCGACGGTCCCGCGACGCAATTCGTGGACAGTGGCGTACTGTCAGACGCCTATCCGGCCACCGCCACCGCCGTCACCGCGCAGTTCATGCTGAGCGTCGGCGGCGCGCGGCTCCACAAGAGCGCGCCCACCAACGTCGCCGTGCCAACCGTCGTCGTCGCCGCCCAATTGGACCAGGCGTGCTACTCGCCGGAGTACAAACATCGGGCCCGCGCTGTTAAGTGTCCGCCAGAACTCTCACGAGCTCTGCTACGCAGAGTGCGCCCATCTCGAGAGGGCCGGTGAATCGTCCGGGCCAGCGTCACTGACTCGCCAGCTTGAGCGGCAGCTCCTTGGCGCCGGTGTCGGGCCGGTGGGTGAGCAGTTCGCTGAGCTGAAAGGCAAAATAACGCTGCGTGGCGGCGGGCTGGCCGTCGGTGGAGGCGTTGGCAACCCAGAGCTTCGTCGATCGCGGTTCAAACAGGACGTTGTGCAGGTTCGATTTCATGGCGACCGGACAGTCCATCAGGTGCAACGCGCTGGCCGCATCCAGCGTGCCCGCTTGCTCACGCACGCGCCGGGCAAGCTCTTTATAACGGTCGCCGGCCGAGAGCAGTACCGTGTCGGCGGTGGGCTCCGGCAACCGCGGGTGGGCCTCGCCCGGCTTGACCAGCTCAAACGTGTTCCAATGCGCCGCCAGGCCGACCGCCGCATTGTCATCGCCGTCGGCCACGACATAGTAGTATTCGCAGGTGCGCTTGCTGTCGCGGAAAATGGCCACGGCTTCATCTAGCGTTTCGGCTTCTTCGAGCACGCGGCGCACGAGAAAAGCCATCGGCGTGCCGCCCCAATGTCCGCGTCCCCCACCGCCCATCTCGCCGACCGACACGTGC
>DASSFG010000158.1:0-3080 GCA_035694685.1 Pirellulales bacterium | reverse complement strand
GCGTCCGCAACTAGCTGCGCTATTCTCTACGGTGGCTCGCCCCCTCGCTCTTTAATGACCAGTCGGCAAAGCAGCGGCACACGGAGTGCGCCTGCTACTAATACCACGCCACGCCCGCGGCGCTCAGCGCGACACAAACGGCCAGTAGGACGGCGAACCTCTGCCGGTCGAGCCGCTCAGGTCGCCGTCGTCCCGCGTCGTCGTGCCCAAGGGGCCAGTGCCGCAGTGAGCCGCCACGAGGGAACGTACGACGAAAATTATCAGCCGACGATTGCACACCGCTCAAATGGCGGATAGGATGTTTGGCGATTCGCGTTCCTTTCGCCTTGGTGACCTTAGCAAAGCATCGGTCGATGCACGAGGCAGAGTGTGCGGCAGCATGCGCGGCAAACTCAGTTTGATTTCTGTCAGCAGCGGCTGGCGATTCCGCTCGACGACGAGCCGCACGCTGATCCATGTCTCGCGCCTGCGCCGCGAACGTCCGGCAGAAACCGAGAGCCAGACCGTCTGCCAATACTGCCAGATCCTCCATGCGATCGGCGGCTCTTTAAGGAACCTTTTGCGAAAATTTCCCGACCCGACCTCCGTCGTACATGTTTCGTAGCGTGCAACCGTTCTGTTGATAGGGGGGATTAGCAGGAATGGTCGTTTGTCCCGCTTGCGCGCTTGAGTCATTGGACGAGGAGTTCTGCGACCACTGCAATCGCGAGATATGCAGCGACACCATCGGCGTCGCCAGCATCCCGTCGTGTTTGACATTTGAGAGCGGGATCCAGCTCGACTGTTCCGGTTGGAACCAACAGTGGCCTTCCGACCCATACGACTGGCTTGAGGCCGCTGCCAACGGCCGTCGGTTCCGTTTGCACGGCATCAATCCAAAAGACTGGCGCGACGTCGCTGACGACGTCGAGCGCCGCCGCGATGTCCGACTAGGCGTGCTTTCGCAAATTCAGATCGCCGCTTTGGACGGCGGGGCATTTGTCGCGGCCGAAGCCATGCCGGGTGCGCGGCGCACCTCACAGGAAAGCGTTCCGGCTCGCGATGAAGAGGCGTGGCCCGTGAGCCTTGATTTACTGGTCGACCATTGCGCAAAGCTGGTCGCCGCTATGGCGGAACTCCATGAAGCGGGTTACGTGTGGCTAAATTTCGACCCCAATGCGATCCAACTCGGTGAAGCAGGTTCGCAGATAACAAATCTCGATTTGGCGGTATATCAGAAGGGAAGCTGCCCGCCGTCATTGCGCATTTCGCCGGCGTATTCCCCACCGGAGGTGTGCAATTTCATCGGTGAGAACATAGGCCCCGCAACCGACGTGTTTCACCTAGCCATGTTTGCCTACTATTGGCTTGCGGGATTGCTGCCGGGCGGTTTTCCGGGGCGGGGCTTACAGGCATTCGATTTTGCGGTTCCTCCGTTGCGGATCTACCGCCCAGGCATTTATCCGCACGTCACGCCCGCGATCGAGCGTGGGTTGGCGCGCGATCCTGAAAAACGCCCGGCAACAGTTGGTGTTTTTCTTGCCGAACTACGCGAAGCCGTCGATCTCGCTAAGTCACGCTATGAGCGTGACGGAGGTCGCGATTGCAACGACCATCGCCCGCGCGTCTTGAAGTGGAGAATGTGGCTCGGCGGGCGAAAGGTAACCGAAAAGCCTGTCTGCTCTATTTTCGGCGTAACCCGCACTGGCCGCGCAAAAACTGCTCAGGGTGTGCAGAACCAGGACAGCTTTCGGATTGAAATGATGAACCATTGGTTTTCGACGACGAGGCATTTGGTTCTCGTTGCCGACGGCGTCAGCAACGCTCGCGCGGGAAGCGGTGAGCTCGCGAGTCAAATCGCCTGCCAACTTCTCGGCGACGAACTCAAAAAAAAGGATTTGGCCAGTAGGTCCAAATTTGAATCGGCCGTTACGGAGGCATGCTTGAAAGCAAGCAGTGCGATTGTTTCGCGTGCGCTAAGCGCGCAGTCGCCTGCCTCCGACCTGAAAGACAGCGACGTGATGAGCACAACTGCCATCATCGCAGTTGTTGACACCGACGGTCTCTGGCTGGCAAACATCGGTGACAGCCGCGTCTATCTCGTCTCTGGCACATCGGTCGAGCAACTGACCGTCGATGGCGATGTTCGATGCTCGCTGCTGGCGTCGCGAGGCGCTCCCGAGGAGATCGATGGCATGGGCAACTATGCAAAAAGCCTGCGCTATTGCCTGGGCGCGGCGAAGGCTACGGCGGACGGGGGCTTTGTGCCGGACGAGGAGCGCAGCACTCCGGCGTTCGGCTACTGGCCGCTTCAGCTCGGCGATGTGGTCGTGTTGTGTACGGATGGACTCGTGGATGAGGGCGTCTTCCTAGATCCCGTCGATCTTCAGCGCGTCGTCGCCGAGAACATCGGCGACTCTAGCCAGATGCTCGCCGAACGGCTCGTCAACAAAGCTGACTCGCTCCAGCGCGAACCAAGTGCGAAGGAGCCGTACGGCTTCGGCGATAACATCACATGCGTGGTTGCGAAAATTGCTGCCGAGTGTTGAAGCCCCAAACCCACAAAAGGAGATTTGACAGCCATGGCGGAAGAATTTGTATTGGACTGGAAGGTCGATCAGCCTGCGATCCAGGCAGGGCATTCAGAGAGCCTCTACACACTGGTGACAATTCGTCCGAACATCGCAAAATTGGGCGATTTACTCGAGTCGGCAGGCGATTCTGCGGCGTTGCCCGCCCACCTCATCGTCGTCGTGGACGTGAGCGGTTCGATGCACGAGCTAATTCAGGCGGATCCCGACGCTCGCGTTGTCGGCCACGGTTCCTCGGAGGGGAAAGATGTTGCCTATGTCGAATCGGATGTCCCGAGTCGCCTACAGGTAGCAGAGCGCGTTGTTCAACGTCTCGTAAGCCGCTTAACACCACTCGATCGAATGTCGATTGTCGCCTTCGATCACCAGGCATATCCGCTCGCGAGGTGTGCGACCGCAGGTGAACTACAACAGGCCCTTCGGCAGTTTGCCGATACCGGCGGCGGTGGCACGTCGATGGGCCGCGGATTCCAAGCGGTGTTAGGGTGCCTTCCGGCTCGCGACGACGGC
>DASSFG010000157.1:0-3331 GCA_035694685.1 Pirellulales bacterium | reverse complement strand
CCGAGTAACTCACCGGGCGCCGTTACCAAAGGCCGGCCGTCGACCGGATCCCAGAACCGCGTAGTGCCGTCCCGCGCGCTGGTCGCGAGCAGTTCGTCCCGCGGGCTGAAAGCTACGCTCCAGACGCGTTTTTCGTGTCCTTCAAGCACCGCCTGCAACCGCCGCTGTGGGACATCCCAGACATACGTCTTGCGGTCGTCGCAACCGACGGCCAACAGCCGGCCGTCGCGGCTGAAATCCAGTGCGTGAATCTCAGAGTCATGGGCGAACGTCGCCAGCTCCCGGCCGGTATCGGCGTCGATGAGCCGCGCGTGCCAACCGTCCCAGGCGGAAAGGGCCAACTGGCCCCCGCCCGGATGAACGGCCATGTTTCGGGCGTGGAAACTTCCCTCCAGCCGCTTAACTTCGCCGCCAGCAAGCGAGTGGATGGCAATTGAGCCATTGGTCTGGCCAACCGCCAGCGAGTGGCCATCGGGGCTGAAGGCGGCACTGTTAGCGTCTTCGTTGAGAATGAGTTGAAACGCCTCGGCAAGGTGCGCCTTCCAGACGCAAACCCGAGCGTCGAGCCGTAGGTGAAACCTATAGTTGGCCATAAGAAATCGGCCATCGGGGCTGAAACGAAGGTCGACGCAATGGGCGTCGGGCCCCAAGTTGTGGAATGCCACCGCCGCCTGGCGCCCTGCCACCTCGTACACAGCAATGGAGCCACCGTCCTGGTCACAGGCGTATCGTTTCTGTTGCGGGTTATATGCCACCCAACCGCGTCCGTTCGTGGGAAATGGCCAAGTCTCGCCAACGCCGCGGACGTCGGTCAACGCCAGGCAGGCCACCGCTTCGTTGCGCAGCTCGAGCAGATCGTTATCGGGCAGGTTCATGACGTGGGCGTGCTTTGTCGCTTCGGCCAGTAGGTCAAGACTCTTAAAGCGCTGGCCCATGCGGCGAGTCAGGCGGTTGGCGCGTGCCTGTTCAACCAGCGACCGATACAGCCGGAGCGTGGCTTCCGCCTCGGCCTGTTGCGTGAGATAAAGTTGATCGCTCGTGGCTTTCTGCTCGCGTTCAAGCCTCCAGGCCGCGGCGGTAGCGACCACGGCGACCGCGACGACCGAAAGGGAGAGCATGGCCAGCGCCGTCCGCACCACCGCGCTATGCCGTCGCATCCATTTCCTTGTCTTTTCCGCGAGCGTCGGCGGACGAGCGCGAATCGGTTCGTCTTTCAAGTAGCGCTGCAAATCGTCGGCCATGTGCTGGGCAGTGGCATAGCGATCGGCCGGGTTCTTTTCCATCGCCTTAAGCACGATTGTTTCGAGCTCGACGGGAATGGCATGGTTCAAACTCCGCGGCCGGCGTGGTTCATCGTTGGCGATTTGCCGCAACAACTCCTGGCGGTCACGGCCGTCGAAGACCGGTTCGAGTGTCAGCAGCTCGTAGAGCGTGGCGCCGAGTGAATAGATATCGGTGCGATGATCGAGCAGCACCCGTTGGCCAAGCGACTGCTCTGGACTCATATAACGTAGAGTACCCATCAGGTCGCCGGTCATGGTCAGGCCGGCCTGGCTCTGACAATGGGCCAAGCCAAAGTCGGTAATCCACAAATGGCCCCGAGCATCGACCAGCAAATTGGCTGGCTTGACGTCGCGGTGGATCACGCCCAACGCGTGTGCATGTTCGAGTGCCGTCGCTGCCTGCATCGCCAGGCTCGCCGCCGTTCGAAAAAAAGCCGGGCTCTTCGTCGAGTTCTCGGTGACGGCGGCCGTCTGCCGCTTCGACGTTTCGGCGGTAATGGTCGGCCGTGTGGAGGAGTCAATTTCCTTCGTAGAACGGAATTCATTCCGTTCGGCGACCAGCCGCGCGCTTTCCAAACGGAATGAATTCCGTTCTACGCTGGCGACGTCGGTGTGGAGGGCGGGCGCCCAACGCCCTGAAACCAGGTCCGCCGCCAGCGAAGCGGCGGCCAGCGTGACGGGCAACGCTTCCGGCTGACCGAGCCCGGAAAGCGACCGCAGCTCGCCGATCAGCGCCGCCAGCGTCTGGCCGTCGATATACTGCATGGCATAGTAATGGACGCCGCGCTCGCAGCCGAGTCCATACACCGGAACGATGTTCTGGTGGTGAAGCTGGGCGGCGGCCTGGGCTTCGTTTTTGAAGCGCTGCAATTGCTTCGCGTCGAGCGCGGCCGCGAACGGCAGTACCTTGAGCGCGACACGTCGCCCCAGCGAAACCTGCATCACTTCGTAGACGACACCCATCCCGCCGCGGCCGATTTCGGCGATGATACGAAAATCGCCCAGGGGATCGGCCGGCCAAAACTCGGCGGTCGCAGCCGCGCGTGGAGGGCGGCCGGCGGCGGGATGCGCAAGCTGCGGGGCCGCCGCTTGGACAAACTCCAGTCCTTCCAGGCATTCGGCCAACGCCGCCGCGACGTCGGGGTAACGGTCTTGGAACTCTTTCCGATTCGGTCTGTTGCCGGCCTCGACCGCGTTCGCATACTCTTCCAGCGCCTGCACCAGGCGCGGGTCGTCCGCCGCCGTCACGGACTTGCTCGCGGCAGCGAGGCCATCCGCGCATTCGGCCTGGACTTCATTGGTCTCGCTCATAGGTGGCTTTCAAAACTTCCCCCGTCTACCGTCTACTGCCTACCGTCTACCTTGCCATCAGTGGCCCCCAGCGAACGTCGTAGTTGGGCCAAGGCGCGGGCCCAGAGGTTTTTGACGCTGTCGACGCTGCGCCCCATGCGGTCGGAGATCTCGGCGAACGACAAACCTTCTAAATGGCGCAAAATGATCACCTCGCGGTAGTCGTCTGGCAGCCGTTCGAGGGCATCGGCCAGCAAAACTGCTTGCTCTCGGCGCGAGGCGCGCTCGCTCGGTGTGCTGTGGCCGCCAGCCAGGCCGCGGTCGAGCACGGCCGACGAACGATCGAGCTCATTGGCCAGTTCGCGTTCCAACGTCACGTCGCGGCGTTGCGTGCCGCAATAGCGCCGCACCAGGTTCGCCAGTAGCCCCGCGAGGATTTGCCGCAGCCATGAGACCAATTCAGCCTCCACGCTCCCCCGGAACGCGCCGAAGTGGCGGTGCGCTTCGAGAAACGTGTCTTGCACCAGGTCGGCGGCATCGACCTTGCCTTGCAGCCGCCTGCCGATCTGCAGCCGCGCCAACAGCGACAAATACCCGCGGTAGAGCTCCAGTAACCGCCCCAGCGCTTCGCTGTCGCCGCCGTGTGCCAACCTCAACAGCTCTTCGACCTCGGTTTCGATAACGCTGCTCATAGCGTTCTCCTTCCTTAATGCTTGGTAACCATTTGAAAGAAAAAGCGCCGAAAAATCAATTTTTAG